>JAZFRU010000148.1:0-11919 GCA_036445815.1 Acidobacteriota bacterium
TTGAGGGAGACTTTTCAGCCGCGAGATCGGTCCAGATCTCGGAATGGATAGCAGGTATGGCAGAGGCGAAATCGATTTCCCTCGACGCAATAGACGCCGAGGGTTTCACCAGAGAGATTGAGGCACTCCGCCGGGAAGTCTTTCAGTCCCTCAGCTATCAGGACTTCCGCCATCTGATCAAGATAGAGTGGATCGGAAAGCTGAGCAGCCTGCTCGGTTACGCCACTGCCTGGATCATCCCCAATCCAATCAGTGCCATTCTCATCGCCCAGGGGATTCTCACGCGCTGGCTTCTCATGCACCACATCAGTCACGGAGGCTACGACAAGGTGCCCGGGGTGCCGCCGGAATATACGAGCCAGACCTTTTCTCTGGGGTGGCGGCGTTTCATCGACTGGTTCGACTGGATTCTGCCCGCTGCCTGGGCTCGTGAACACAACTTCCTGCATCACTACTATACCGGGGAAAATAAGGATCCGGATCTGGTCGAACGCCATGCGGAGCTGCTGCGCAACTGGCAAGGCCCCCGCTTCATCAAATACCTGGTCATGTTGCTGATCGGGGTCACCTGGAAGTTCACCTACTATGCTCCGAGCACGCTCAACGCCTTCGAATCGCACAAGCCAAAGAAACCGACGCCCAGGCGGTGCGCTCCGATTGGATTCTCCAACTTTTTCGATGTCCGCAATGGGCTGGTGCGTCAGCTTTGGTTCTCCTGCTACCTGCCCTTTTTCATGCTCCATTTTGTCATCATCCCCTTGCTGTTTCTCCCACTGGGGACATCCGCGGTTGCTTTTGTGCTCATCAACAGAGTGGTGGCCGAGTTGATCACCAACTTCCACTCCTACATGGTCATCGCTTCCAATCACTCCGGTTCTGACCTGTTCCGTTTCGACCACCACTATCGAAATAAGCAGGAATTTTACGTGAACCAGGTCCTGGGATCGGTCAATTACAAGACCGGAAATGACTGGATTGACTATCCCCAGATGTGGCTCAATTATCAGATCGAGCACCATCTGATACCCAACCTGCCCATGACCAAGTACCAGGAAATCCAACCCAGAGTTCAAGCGCTCTGTCTCAAGCACAACCTTCCGTACCTTCAGGAGAGTGTGTTCCAGAGGTTCTGGAAATTCCTTCAGATCTGTGTCGGTGATAGCACCATGTTGCGGGTTCCTTCCGACAATGGTCGAGTCTGCACCAGCGAAATCCAACCGTAGTCAGCATCGCCTGGAGCCCCCGGTGGGCGCGAATTGAAAAGAAAAAATTCTGGGGTCAATCAGAAGCGGGCCCGAAGGCTCTACCGCCTTCGAGCCCTGTGCGTTGGGGAGGCTTCAATTCCCCGTTTGAAGGCTACTCCAGCAGGGTGACGGTTAATAAAGAGAATGTCCTTGAAACCCTCCCGATTATTGCAATGGACCGCTAAAAAAGTGTACTATTCCCAGGCTCGAAGCAACTGAACAGGGGAGAATTATTTGAGAAGACCGAGAAATCGCCGGCGCCCATTTCGCAAAAGGAAGAAACGTAAAGCGGGTGCCGATCAAGACAAGCCCGAAGTAGTTAAACCGGTTCGGGAAGATATCATCGAAGTGAGTGGGACCGTCGTTGAAGCATTGCCCAATACCCAGTTCAAGGTAGAGCTTGAGAACGGGGTGGTGATCCTGGCGCATATCTCAGGAAAGATGCGCCGTCACTACATTCGGATTTTGAGAGGGGACAGGGTCACCGTCGAACTCTCTCCCTATGACCTGACCAAGGGCCGTTTGGTCTACCGCTTCAAATAGGCCCCCGGGTTCCACACTGCCTCCCGACCACCACCGGAGCCTCCTTGTGCCCTCCTCCAGTGGGGACTCGATAGGAGTGCTGACATCCTGTTGAGCTCCTTTCAGAGAGATCGCCATGACCGAAGATGCCACCCAACCGAGCGAGGGAATATTGGTACCGGCATGGAATGGGATATCCTGCTTTCAAGGACACTTGCTCCCCTTTTCCTGTCGGTATATCATACTGCGCTAGGCTCTCCGGAAGGACGAGTTCACAACAGAATGGAGGCGTGCTGTTCATGTTAGATTTGACCGAACTCACTGCGCAGCTGAATGCACAGCTCGAAGATCTGAGCAAACGACGAATAGAAATACAAAAAGAGTTAGAGGCAGTACAACTGATCCAGAGGGCCGAACAAAGACCCGATTCGATCGAACTGGATGAAAGCAATGGCATCCCTCAAGCGGAGCAGGCACAGGCGTCGTCCACGCCCGAAGTGATCCAGCCTGAAGCCATTCCGACGCCAACCTCCCCGGAGCCTGCACCCACGGCTCCGGTAGAAGAAGCGCCCCTGGAGACAGAAGCGGCTGGTCCGGAAAAAGCCTCTGAAGAAACGTCCGTGGAAGCAGAACCAACGCCGCCTCAAGAAGTACCGGCCGCAACCGAGGTTCAACCCGATGAAGCAGTTCCCCAGGTACCCGCACCGATCGAAAGTGAGACGGCTCAATCTGACCCGGCACCGCTGGAAGCAGAAGCTCCTCCAGTCGAAGTAGCGGAACCAGAACAGGTCGCTCAACCTGACCCGGCACCGCTGCCAGCAGAAGCTCCACCGGTCGAAGTAGCGGAGTCAGAACAGGTCGCTCAACCTGAAATAGCGGCAGTGGAGGAAGCGGCTCCACCCGCAGTGACATCCCCGGAAAGCACCGCTGAGGTCCAGGACAGGCGGCACCAATTGGAAGAAACCGTCATGGCCCTGGAACTCAATGACGAGATCGCAGTACTGGAACTTATGAGAATGTTTCACCGACCCTTGTCTCCCGGAAAAATTGCCGAAGAACTCGTGGCCGTGCACTGGAACTTTCAGGGACAACATCCACGAGCGGCGGTCAATGCAGCTCTCCAGAAAATGGCCCAGGCTGGCAAGGTAACCCACGGCACCGAGGGCGACTACAGCCTGCCCGAGAAAACCGGTTAAGTGGTTAGGCCGGCCCTTTCTTCGCTTCGCTCAGATAAAGGCGGCTTCGCTTCGCTCAGATAAAGGCGGCTTCGCTTCGCTCAGATAAAGGCGACTTCGCTTCGTGACGAGAAGAGAAGGTGTGAGAAATGCGGGCTAGAGGCTCCTGACGGGAGATCGGTGGCAAGGCTTCCCCTCTATCGGTTCCTGCAGGCAGTGGAGCCTGTCTCCAGATTACCCCTGTAAGCCCTGATCAATGCCTCGAATACCACCGGCCTCCATGAGATGCTGCAGGCCACTGACCCGGCATCCTGGCGCTGTCATCCCCGAGGGCCATTGCATGGGAGCCCGCCCAAATCATGGGCGTACCACCAGGCACGAAGGTTCATTCAGAGGGTTATGGCCTCGTATTCCCTTTGAATCAAAGTCGTGTCATAGCATTTTTCCAGACGGCGAACGACAAAGTGACCGCGGGCCATATCCTGGAAGTGATGGATGAACACGGAATTGATGACCGCTCCCCCTGCAGCACCTATGGCAGGAACCGCCATGGCGGCAACCTTTTCAGAAACAGTGACTCCAAATCGAGAGGTCACGGCTGAGATCAACTTCACCAGAGCCGGTGCACCCTTCTCGGATAAGCCTCTTTCAGCGATGTGGCGGGCCGCTTCACTCACCGACTGAGCCAGAGCGGAACGAACCGCAAAATACCCTGTTTCCACGCCGTCATCCGTCCTGGCGGGTCCCCCGAGAGCAAAGACTTCCAAACAGGCGGTTTTCGTCTCGGCTGACTCTAGATCCTCTCCTTCACTGCGAGCAATGTCCGCAATGGATCGGAAGATGATGGTGGTAGAAATGGGCAGTTCAACCAGTAGTCCCGGCAACCCGAAAGCGCCTCCGGTGGCCCCGACAGTAATCGCTGCCAAAGAGTGCCACCGTTCCTGCCTGGGCCCGCTGGTGTTTCTGAGCGAACTGACCGCCATCTGGAGGGCTCGGCTCAGAGAACGGTTGACAGCCTCCTGGATCGACTCCGACCAGCGGTCCGGGAGCATCTTGAAACCCTTCTCTATGGGCGCTCCGATTCGATCGGTCAATCTGGCTGCCAGACTGGGTTTCTCCAAAAGCTGCTTGGCGTAACGAAGTTCTTCGAGGTGTTCCTTGGTAACCTGCATAGAGTGCAGCCCACAGGTATCAAATCTTTATTCTATCATCGCCCACCATGTCAGGCCGTCACCCTCGGCACTTTGTAAGGAGAACTTATGGATCATCCGTGCCGTCGGAAGGAGTTCCAGCTGAAACTCTAGGCCTCAGCCGTAGATTTGAGCAAGAACTGCAGAAGATGTTTCTGCTCATGGCCAGTCAGATGAAAAAATTCCACGGCAACGGAATGGACCGTTTTGACCACGATGCTGCCCACGTATTCAGTCCGTTGGACTCGCTCCGATCGAACTACCCATCCGACTGCATGGGTCACCTGGGCCGGGCTCAGGTGCAGATCCATTTCCAGACGATCGCCTGTTTTGAGTTGATGGAAGGTATCAAACGCCAACCCGCAAAGACTGATGTTCTGGGTCTCCGAAGAAAACTTCTTTCCCACCAGGTTTAGATCTGAAGCCTCGACGACCGTAAAGGAAAAATTAATCGGTATTCTGAATCTGAGAAATTTTCTTTGCTCGATCTTCCCTCCCAGCAACGAGATCATTAAATGCCGGTTTCCCGGCCCTCCGATCTGCGACACCTCACCCTGCCAACAGTAGGCCATGGGTCGATCATCCCAGTAGATAAGCTGAACCTTCTCACCCACCTGAAGGGCCGGAGATGGCAGTCTGGAAAGCTCCAGCCCCAGCCTTTTCTGATTGGTGGTTAAAACGGTCGCGGCCGTTCGTTGGGAATCCCCATCGACAACGATCCCCATTCCTTTTTTAAACTCGTGACTGGTAGGGGGAACAATCTCTGGACTAATCATGCATTCACCTCACAACCGGGATCTCTCAGACCCTCTGCCGATTCTGGGAACGTACTTCCATAAACTCCAGCAATTAAGCAAATCACGTGCCAACGAGATTCATACTGCATATCGCGTCCGATTAATATCGACCTACACCATACAGGTTTCTTGGGGACGGATACTGTCACCGGTAGTGGACACTTTTCGGGTCGGAGCTCCCCCCTTTTCGTCAGAATATGGGGTTGTCAGGATGGATCGAGAGGACAACGACCGACTTGAGGGGAAACCTCAAAGGGACCGTGTGCTGGATGGCGGGGAAAACAGGAAGATGGAGGGGATCAACGGCCAGGAAAAAAAGGGAGGCATTGGTGACGATGGACACACACAATTTCCACACGAACGGAGACAATCAAGGAAGTTCAAGGGTGGCCTCATATAGAAAACCCACTGAGAGGGGTCGCATTTTGAGTTTTTCACACTCGTCAAAGATTCAAGCTGTGACCCCTCTTTGCTTCTGCTACACTCTTTTTTTTTGCTTTTCTTTTCCGCCAAAGGAGCCACGCCCATGACAGTACTGGACATTTGGGTTCACATTTTCGGCTCGATCGGAGCCATAGCCCTTCTGATCAGTTATATTCTGGTCTCGACGAAAAGGGTGGAGGGCGACTCGTTGACCTACCAGGCACTCAATCTGGTAGGCAGCATCTCGCTCATGGTGAATGGCTTCTATTTTGGAGCTTACCCCTCCGGAGTTCTGAATGTTATTTGGGGGGCGGTAGCCAGCTACGAAGTCTGGAAAATCAACAAAAAGGCACTACCGGGAACAGGCTAGTTTATTCTGCGGCTGCAGCACTCTCGTTTTGTGTCTTCTCTTCGGCACGCAGCTGCTGAAGGATCTGGTCGACAACCGGGGAATCAGTCCAGTTGGCCCGGTAGATGATCTTGCCTTCCTTGTTCACGACATAGACGGCGTTCGGCATATTCCCATAGCGAAGGTGAATCGTCTCGTCCAGACCATCCAGGACAACCGGACTCTGGATGTCAAACAGCTCTCTTAATTCCCGGGCGTAGGCAACTCTGTCCTCATAACTCTTGTGAGTAAAATACTTCTTGAATTTGCGTTCCTGCGGATGAGGCTCCCGCACATACAGATGCCAGACCTCGACGTCATCGTACTTCCGGGCCACCTTCTCAATAGCGGGCACCTGCCCGCGATAGGGCGCTCAGGTTATTGCACCAAAAACCAGAACGACATTTTTCTTACCGATTCGGTCAGAAAGACAAAAGCGCTCTCCATTGTCCCCTTTGAGATCGATCTCGGGGGCGGTTTCACCCAGCGCCACAGCCTTCCCAAAATTCTTGTAGCGCTTGAGGATTTGCGGACTGATCCTTTTCTTGACCAGTTTGAAAAAGTCGCAGTACTTGAAACTGGTCCACGGATCCGGCGGCATCCAATAATAGTCTGAACGAGGCTCCATAGTGCCACTCCTCTGAAAAATTTGGTCTTGGTTCACCCAACTCTATATGGGTCGGAATTATATAATAAAGAACAAAGCTGTGTGCACGCTACCCTTGGCCGGAGATGAGTTACCTATCCAACAATGATGAGGCGAACCACTGGAACAAGCCGCCGGGTCGCTCGCTAAAGACTTTACGACCCCGGACATCTGCCGCCTCCTCGCCAGCCCGGAAACATCCCCGTTCAGAGAGGTTTCCAGGTGGGATGTTGAAAAACAACCTTTCCATCCACCATGGTCATCAAGACAACGAGCTGAGGAATCTGCTCCTCAGGGCAGGTCATGATATCGCCAGAGAGAACCACCAGATCCGCCAGACGCAAGGTACCGCTGAACAGGACCAGGCCAAACAGAACGACGGTTTCAACCGCAATGGTCTTTCGATTCAACAGGGACTCCCGATGAAATGACTGCTTCTCTTGGCAAGATTGTAGATTCGGAAAGATCCAGAATCAAGGCAGTCTGAATCGCATATCGACAGTCCTTCCAACACCATTATCGCCCCATAAGAGGGCATCCGATCACACGCTCAGGCCGAACTATGCATGGTGCGGGCTCACGGGGCCGTGTACACTCCCGGAAGGAGGCACTCCCATGAAAGCGCATTCATTTTCCCGAATCCTGTGGTTGGCCTGTATCCTGGCGTCAATCACGTTCAACGGCCAGGGACAAGCAGGGTCCAAGGAAACGGCTCTTGATTGGATCGACGGCAACGCCGAAACACTCAACCGGGTCAACCAGAACATCTGGAGTTATGCCGAACCGGGCCTGCAGGAGTTCCAGTCTTCCCAGGAGCTGATCGAACTCCTGAAGAGCAACGGCTTTGCCGTCGAAGAAGGGGTCGCGGGAATGCCCACGGCGTTTGTTGCTTCCTATGGCAGCGGCCGCCCCATCATCGGCTTGCTTGCCGAGTACGATGCCCTGCCCGGATTATCCCAACAGGCAACCCCGGAGCGCCGGGAAAGAACGGGAATCGAGGCGGGACACGGTTGCGGTCACAGCGTGTTCGGCACGGCCAGCACGGGCGCCGCCGTCGCCATCAAACAGGCCATGGCGGCAGGACAGATACAAGGTACGGTCCGTCTGTACGGTACGCCCGCAGAGGAGACCGGCATCGGCAAAACTTACATGTTGCGCGAGGGGTTCTTCAAGGAAGACGACGTGATCCTCTCCTGGCATACGGGTGATCGAACGGCTTCCTCTTATTCCTATACGAAGGCGATGGTCTCAGTGAAGTTCCGATTCTCCGGCCTGCCCGCCCACGCCTCCACCTCTCCTCATAGCGGACGCAGTGCCCTGGATGCGGTGGAACTCATGAGTGCCGGGGTCAACTATATGCGTGAGCACATCAAGGAAGACGCCCGAATTCACTACGTGATCACCCAGGGGGGTGGTCAGCCCAATGTGGTGCCTCCGGAGACGGAGGTGTGGTACTACATTCGCGCCGACAAACACACCGATGTGGAGAAGTACTTCCAATGGGTCCAGGACATCGCTCGTGCGGCTGCATTGATGTCCCAGACTGAACTGGCCGCGGTCCAGGTGGATTCGGACATGCATGAGGTCCTCCCCAACCGAACTCTGTCCGAAGTGATCCATGACAATCTGGAATCAGTCGGCGCTCCTCAGTTCTCGAATGCGGAAAAGGCCTTTGCGCGGCGAACCCAGAGCATGCTGGAAGACAGCTACCCGCTCGCCCTCTCTGAAACCATTGAGCCTCTCTCCGAAAAACCGGGACAGGGTCGAGCCTCCACCGACGTCGGAGACATCAGCTGGTTCGTGCCGGTGGGAACGCTGCGCGTTGCTTCTTACACCTTGGGGGCACCCGGTCACAGCTGGCAAATCGCAGCCTGTACGGGGACCAGCATCGGTGAGAAAGGACTCCTGGTGGCCGCCAAGGCGCTCGCCTCCTCAGCAATCGATCTATTTCAATCAGAAGATCTGCGGGACAAGGTCAAGGTCGACTTCGATGAAATTCGAGCCCCCCTCCACTATTCGACATTGATTCCGGAGGATCAGAAGGCACCCCAGGCCATTCGCTGAAGGAACTTTCGGCATCATGATGTTGACAGGCCCCCCTGAGCGGGTCAAAGATGAGAAGAAATTTGCCCTGAAAGGAGCGCTCGTGCAGAGAACCATTTTCAACCTCATGATTCCAACAATAGTGGCGGTTGCCTGCATCGGTTATCCGTCGGCCACCCTTGCCCAGCAAGCAGTTGTGGAAGACTCCACCGCCGATATCTTGATCGTAGGAACGGGGATCTCGGGACTTTCGGCTGCCTGGGAAGCAGGTCGAACGGGAGCTCGAGTTCGGGTGATCGACATGTGGTCCATTTTCGGCGGACACGGGGTCGCCGCCGGGGGAGTGCTCAACATGGTGGCAACTCCGGCCCAAGAAGCCAAGGGAATCCAGGACAGCCCGGATCTGGCCTACCGCGACTTCATGCAGTGGGGAGAGGATCCCAATCCGGAATGGGTTCGCTACTACGTCGACAACTCCCGGGAATTGATCTACGACTGGCTCACGGGAATGGGAATTGAGTTCGGTGATATCGGTCGCAATCCGGGCAACTCGGTTCCACGTGTTCATCGCACCCATGGAACCGGACGGGCCCTGGTGACCGCCATTTACCGTGAGTGCCTGAAATACCCCAACATCACTTTCACCTGGAACCACAAGGTCACGGGGTTGCTGAAGGAAAACAACCGTGTGGCGGGCGTGGAGGCGATCAACCTGCGCACTGGAGCCCCCCTCGAAGTCCGGACCTCGGCAGTCATTCTGGCCACAGGAGGCTTTCAAAGTAATCTTGAGATGGTTCGAGCATTCTGGCCTCGGGGGGCAAAGTTCCCTGAACGGATTCTGCTCAGTTCAGGGATTGAAGCCACAGGGTCAGGACTGGGTCTGGCCCAGGAGGCGGGCGCTCAGCTGGGCTACCTGGATCACCAGTGGAACTACTCTTCCGGTATTCCGGATCCCCGTTACCCGGGAACCGATAGGGGGCTGTTTGCTCGTAGTTCCGCGGCCATCTGGGTCAACATGGATGGCCAACGCTTTGTCAATGAATCGGACAGCGTCAAGGTCACCACTCCGGCTGTGATCGATCAGAAAACGTCCAGCTACTGGGCTGTGTTCGACTCAATGGGACTGGAACAACTCGCGGTGAGGGGAACTACCGGCTGGAAGGATCCTAAAGCGGTTCTCCTCGACCAATTTCCTCAGATGCTTCCATCTGCTGCCTCGATCAAAGAACTGGCCCAATTGATCTCAGTCGATCCCGACGCCCTGGAAACAACGGTGACTCGCTACAATTCCATGATCGCAAAGGGTGAGGATGAAGATTTTGACCGCTTCAGTTCCGCTCCTTCCCCGACCAAGGACTTGATCCGCCAGACCTACAATCCGGAAAGGATCGAGAAGCCTCCCTTTTATGCCCTCCACACCTTTGCGGTGACGCGCAAGAGCATGGGAGGGGTGTTGATCGACCTGTCGGGCCGTGTGCTGGATGGCGGGGGAAAACCTATACCCGGTCTATACGCTGTCGGGGAAGTCACCGGATTTGGCCAAATCAACGGGAAAGCCGGATTGGAAGGCACCTTCCTGGGTCCTGCCATCCTCACCGGCCGGGTAGGAGGCCGCGAGGCTCTGGCGGCATTGCCGAACAAACCCGCCAGGAACGTTCCCCAGCCACTTCGCACTTCAGCCCATGCCCCGACCTCCACCAAGAATGAGATCTGCCTGAAATGCCATCCCATAACCAGACTCATCGCCACTCCACGCCGGGGCTACCTTCATTTTGAACGCGCCCACGGAATTGTCCTGGACCGCAACGATCAATGCATCCAGTGTCATGGTGAATTTGATCCCACGCCGATGGGATCCCATCAATTTGATCGACTTGCGCAAGTAGAAAACTGTTCCCTCTGCCACTAACAATCCCTACTTCACGGAGGTATCCGAATGAGAACAATAATGACGACACTTTTGGTTTTCGCAGGAGGAATATTTTTCTCCACCCTCGCATTTGCAGACGATGTGGATGACGTCAAAGCCGAGTATCTGAAACATATCGCCAATTCCAACGGCGGGAACATCGACAATTTCGTGGGCCAACATCTTCCGGGCCACAGCGCCTTCGGTCCAACCGGCGCCATGCTCACTCGATGGGATTCCTTGGAGGAGGAGAAAAAAGCGGCCCAGGCCAATCTGGATGCGGCTCGCCAGCGTGGCACCGGCCGATCCAGTGTGCGCTCATTCCGAAACGTCCAGGTCAAACACATGGAAGTGAGAATCTACGGTCGCCTGACCGCCATCGTCACCGGCTATTTGACTGGAACCGATACCGCATCTGATGGATCCACCTATCAGAGCGCCCGAAGATTCACCGCTGTCTGGGTCAAGCAAGGAGATCGGTGGAGAGAGGCTCACGATCACATGTCGATGTTGCGTGTGCCCATCCCCCGCTAACCGCTGAGACACCAAAAACCCTCGGCGGAACCGTACAGGAAATGGGCGCGGTTCTGCTGGACTGTTGCCCATCGGTGGGAAAGTTGCTCCCCCCTTGTACCCTGGTGTCTTGACGCTGATTCTGTTTGGACTGCGGGTCACTCTTCTGTGAACACCCACAACTGCTACAATAGAGGCTGGACGAGACACGAAACGTCCGGCCCCGGGCGTTGGGAATGAAAGCCGGCTCTCGGACGGCGCGCAGCATCTTTTTTTCCATAGCCGTTACAAGGGAGAGCACGATTACACGCAAGAAATTCCTCCACGTCACCGCCGGGTTCCTGATGACCATCCTGTGCCTGGCCGCAGCCCTGTGGGGGCTGGACCTGGAAGAACTTTCACAGAGCTTCTCGGGGCTCAACTTCGCTACGCTGCCGTTGAATTTAGCCCTTCTTTTCCTCTTTTTCTGGTTGAAGGCCATCCGGTGGCGCTTCCTTCTGACTCCCCTTCGGATTTTTCGAACTCAGGAAATCGTCCCACCACTCATGATCGGATTCATGGGAAACAATATTCTTCCGGCACACCTGGGCGAATTGATCCGGGTCTTCGTACTGGGCCGCCAATTCACTCTCTCGAAAGCAGCCGTTTTCTCCACTGTGGTTCTGGAACGGGTTCTTGACATGCTGGTCATTCTGATCTTCGTTGGGATAGGGCTGCGGTTCGTCGAAGGCCTTCCATCATGGGTTCAAACCACTGCGCTTTCCATGGCAGGATTCGCCCTCTTCATCTCTCTACTCTTGCTCGCCTTCGTCTTTCGGACCCGGCTGTTCCTTGAAGCCTATCGTAAATTTTTCCACTTCCTGCCCTCCAGGTCTTTCCATAAAATTGACGAGTTCATGGCATCCATGGCTCATGGCCTGGGCTCGATCAAGAACATCCGAAACGCCTTCTGGATTATCTTGACTTCCTTTCTGCAATGGACCGTGATGGGTGGAATGATCTACGTCTCCCTGGCCAGCCTGGGATTGTGGTTGAGTCCCATGGCTGCATTTATCACTACAGGGGTTTC
>JAZFRU010000149.1:0-5073 GCA_036445815.1 Acidobacteriota bacterium
ACTGATGGAAGGAGCGGGCTCGCTCCGCTCGCCCGCGTTCCACGTTGCAGGTTCCACGGAAGAAAAAGCACAAGATTTTAGTTCTATGTGTCTCCGTGTCTGTGTGGTGAGATAGGAACGGGAGTTCTCTGTGTCTCTGTGTCTCTGTGCCTCTGTGCCTCTGTGGTGAAATCGTCTTCTCCGTGTCTATGTGGTGAAGAACGGTCTTTCGTGCTTGGGGACCGGCAATCAGGTACACTATTCCCGTGGGCCTGAAGGGAATGTTCAAGTACAAAGAAGATCGAATTCCCATCCTACTGTTTGTGGTCTACTTCGGTGTTGACCTGCTGGTGTTCTTCACTGCTGAGAGCCTTGAATTTGTCATCTTCTGGATGGTTCTGGGCATCATACCGAAAGCGTTCATCAGTTCCTGGAACCATCATCATCAACACCTGGAAACGTTTCACTACCCTCTATGCAACCGGTTGCTGGAGATCATCTACGGGTTTCAGACGGGGATCGTGTCCCACGGCTGGACCCTGCATCACGTTCTCGGACATCATGTGAACTACCTCGACCAGAAGAAAGATGAGTCACGTTGGAAACGTGATGACGGACAGACCATGGGGGAGATCGAATATGCCTTCACGGTTGCCGCTACCGGGTATCCGCGGGCCTTTCAGGTGGGCAGGAACTTTTCCAGGCCTCAAAGAATTTTTCTGCTTATGGGTGGTATCACATCCAGTCTGCTGGTCCTCTTTTTCTATATCAACTGGGTCAATGCACTTTTTGTTTTTGTACTACCCATGATGATCTCTCTCTTCATCACGGCCTGGCACACCTATTCTCATCATGCGGGTCTGGATTCTCAGGAAAGCCTGGAAGCGTCTTACAATGTCACGGACGGGTGGCACAACCTGTTGACCGGCAACCTGGGCTACCACACCGCCCACCATCTTCGGCCGGCACTGCACTGGTCAAAGCTGCCGCAGTTTCATGACACGATCAAGGCCGAGATACCCCAGCAACTCTTCCGCCGCCCCCCCAGGCCTATATGCTGGATCACCCCGCTGCTGGCCCTCGCGAAACGATAGATTAGCCGTCAATAGCGGACTCGCTCCAGGAGCGGCCTCGCTGGCGCTCGCCCGCGTTCCAGGTTCCACGTTCCACGTTCCACGAACGGACGGATAGGCGCATGGTCATGCGCCCTCCAACTTATAGGGCAAGCTCAATGTCGCGGCCGCTATATGAGCGGCTGTCCGTTTTTTTCGTGAAACGTTAAACCTGAAACGTGAAACGCGCTGGTCGAAGACCAGTGCTATTTCGCTTTCTGCAATCTCTCTTTCAACTGGCTCAGCTCCTGGTGCAGCTCCTGAGGCAATCGGTCGCCAAACTGGGCAAAGTGCTCCTCGATGCCCGGAATCTCATTGAGCCAACCTTCCACCTCGACCTTCAACAACTGGTCCATCGCCTCCTGACTCAAATCCAGACCGTCCGTGTCGATGCCCTCTGAAGTCGGCATTCTTCCCAGTGGGGTATCCACATGATCGGCCTGATCATTGACCCGCTCGAAAACCCACTTCAGAATACGGCTGTTCTCCCCGTATCCAGGCCAGAGAAAGTGTCCATCCGAGTCCTTACGAAACCAGTTGACATAGAAAATCTTGGGCAGCTTGCTGGGGTCTGCCTGCTGGCCGAGTTTAATCCAATGGGCGAAATAGTCCCCCATGTGGTATCCGCAAAACGGCAGCATGGCCATGGGATCACGACGCACCTCCCCCACCCTGCCGGCAGCGGCAGCGGTCTTTTCCGAGGACATGATGGAGGCCAGAAAGGTGCCGTGCTGCCAGTTGAACGACTCGATTGCCAGCGGGACCACCGTCTCCCGGCGCCCTCCCACCAAAAAGGCACTGATGGGAACACCCTTGGGGTCTTCCCACTCCTCGGCAATGACAGGACACTGGTGGGCCGGTGCCGTGAACCGCGCATTGGGATGGGAAGCGGTGCGCCCCGATTCAGGAGTCCAGGACCGTCGCAGCCAGTCGGCCAGTTCAGGAGGCGGTTCCTTACTCATCTCCTCCCACCAGATATCGCCCTCCGGGGTGAGAGCGCAGTTGGTGAAGATGCTGTTCTCGGCAAAGGATTTCATGGCGTTCCGGTTAGACCAATCGTTGGTTCCCGGAGCCACGCCGAAGAATCCTGCCTCGGGGTTGATCGCATAGAGACGTCCGTCATCACCGAACTTCATCCAGGCAATATCATCGCCAATGGTCTCCACCTTCCAGCCTTTGATGGTGGGATTCAACATGGCCAGATTGGTCTTCCCGCAGGCGCTGGGAAAGGCTCCCGTCACATATTTCACCTCACCCTCCGGAGAGGTCAGCTTCAAGATCAACATGTGCTCCGCCATCCACCCTTCGTCGCGTGCCTGGACCGAAGCAATGCGCAGCGCATGGCATTTCTTGCCCAGCAGGGCATTGCCACCATAGCCTGACCCATAGGACATGATTTCACGGGTTTCCGGGTAATGCGTGATGTACTTGTTGTCGACATTACAGGGCCAGGGGCTATCGGGCTGTTTGGGATCGGTCAGGGGTGATCCTATGGAGTGGATGCCTCGCACAAAATCCTCGCTGTCGCCCAGGGCTTCCACCACCTTTGAGCCCACCCTCGCCATGATGTGCATGTTGCACACGACGTAGGCCGAATCGGTGAGTTCAAATCCGATCTTGGCAATGGGACTGCCGACGGGCCCCATGGAGTACGGGACGACGTACATGGTCCGCCCTCTCATGCATCCGTCATACAGTCCTCGAAGCGTTTGCTTCATCTTCTCCGGATCGGCCCAGTTGTTGGTAGGGCCGGCATCATCTTCATTTTCGGAACAGATAAAGGTGAAGTTCTCCACCCGAGCTACGTCACCGGGATCGGACCGGCAGTAGTAGCTGTTGGGACGCTTGGTCTCATCAAGCTTGATATAGGTTCCCGTGTCGACCAGCAACCGGCTGAGACGGTCGTATTCTTCGGTTGACCCATCACACCAGTAAACCTCCTCCGGTTTACACAGATCCGCAACTTCATTCACCCATGTTTCCAACTTGCTGTTCTTGATCATTTTTCCGGTCGTCGATGCGGCTGGCGCATCATCGGTTCCTCCTGCTATTTGATGATTCGTTACTTCCGTTTCTCAAGGGGCACATAGTCACGTTGATCGACGCCCGTGTAGACCTGCTGGGGCCGTGAAATCCTCTGATCCTCGTCAAGAAGCATCTCTTGCCACTGGGCCAGCCATCCCGCGGTGCGGGGTATGGCAAAAAGCACCGGGAACAAGTCCACGGGAAAGCCCAGGGCTTGATAGATGATCCCTGAATAAAAGTCAACATTCGGGTAGAGCTTTCTCGACAGAAAATAGTCATCCTCAAGAGCAATTCTCTCCAACTCCAAAGCGATCTCCAGCAAGGGATTGACGCCGGTCACTGCAAAAACCTCGTGAGCCAGCTTCTTGATGACCAGGGCTCTGGGATCGTAATTCTTGTAGACACGGTGTCCGAAACCCATCAGCCTGCCGCCCTCGCCCGATTTCACCTTTTCAATAAAGTCCGGCACGTTTTTCACGGTCTTGATTTCCGTCAACATTCGCAGGACCGCTTCATTGGCCCCCCCATGAAGAGGCCCGTAAAGCGCTGCCACTCCAGCCGCCAGGGCTGAATAAGGGTCGGACTGTGAACTCCCTGTGCCTCGCATGGCGCTGGTACTACAATTCTGCTCGTGATCAGCATGAAGGATGAAAAGCACATCCAGCGCCCGGCTCAAGACAGGATCCGGCTGATACCGCGCCTCCGTGGCCTTGAACATCATGTTTAAAAAGTTGCCCGTAAAAGAAAGTTCGTTGTCGGGATAGGCGTAGGGCAGTCCCCGATTGTGTCGATAGGCGAAAGCCGCAATGGTGGGCAACTTGGCTATCAGCCTCCAGATTTGCTTGTGACGGGATTCCGTGTCGAAGATATTCTTGGCATTCGGATAAAAGGTCGAGAGCGCACCCACCGTTCCCACCAACATTCCCATGGGATGAGCATCGTAGTGGAAACCCTCCATGAATTTCTTGGTGTACTCATGGATCATGGTGTGATGGGTGATGTTGTGAGTCCACTGCTCCAGCTGCTCTCCAGTGGGCAGCTCTCCAAAGATGATCAGATAGGCGGTTTCCAGATAGGTGCTTTGCTCGGCCAACTGTTCAATGGGATATCCGCGGTAGCGTAAAATCCCCTTGCCACCGTCCACAAAGGTTATGTCACTTTTACAGGCGCCCGTGTTGCTGAAGCCGGGATCGTAGGTAAGCAAGCCAAAGTCGTCATCTGAAACCTTGATATTCCTCAATTCCAGACCATTAATCGAGGCTCCGTATTTGGGATAGGTGCCGTAACTGATGGGGAATTCGTATTCCTTCCCCGTCCGATTATCCACAACCGTCAGGCTGTCCCTGACTGGCCCCTGCTTTCCGGAGAGGCCGCCACCTGCATCACCCTGTTCCTTGTGCTTTTCTGCCATGACTTGCTCCTTATTCCTGGAAAAGGCTTAGGGTCCGACTCGCCGCACGATCCAGCCTTCACCGAATCCAATCGAATATCTCTACACTTTTTATCAAAAAGCACACCTCGACGCACGTCGACTAGAAGACATTTGCACTTTCCGGTCCAATTCAGTGGAATCGAAAGAACCCAGAATATGTGGGGATATTGGAGGAGAGTCTACCTGCAAACCTGGAGCAAAACGCCCCCTCACTGTCGAAGGAGCGTCAAAAGACCCACTGGTGCTGGTCGAAGACCAGCACGTTTCACGTAAGGAACCGTAGGGGATCACGGCCGTGCGTCCCTACATTCTCTTTCGTGGAACGTGGAACCTGAAACGTGAAACGCAGGCGAGCGGAACGAGCCTGCTCTTTGGGCGGCCGAGCGGAGCAAGGTCTCCCCGGTCATTCGAGCAGTTCAAGCAGGATGGGTTCCAGACGATCGGCCATCAGAATATTCCCCTCGGCGTTGGGATGAATGGCATCGGCCATCAGACTGGGATGGCCGAAAATGCCCCTTAAGATAT
>JAZFRU010000150.1:0-3033 GCA_036445815.1 Acidobacteriota bacterium
CGCCGAGTGCGTGCTGCCGACCTGAAATCCGTTTGCGACTGGTCCCCCTATGAGGGGCGCGAGGTCACCGGGTGGCCTCAAATGACCATCCGACGCGGCGAAATCGTTTACGACGGAGATCAAATCATGGCTCAGGAGGGAAGCGGGCGTCTGCTCACGCGCGGACCGACTCAGCCTTTGCAGCTGTGAGCAATAGCAAGAGGTCATCGACTTGAGGGGTGGTTATTTGTATTTGCGGAAGATTCCAAGAAAATGGTTGGCCGGGTTGCTGTTTCTCTGTGGGGCGATGACCCTGTCAGCACAGCAAGAGGAAACCGAAAATCCCTACACCTCAGCGGAGGATATCGCTCTTGGAGCCGAGGTCTTTCGAATCCATTGTTCATCCTGTCATGGGGGCGACGGATCCGGGGGTAAAGGTCCCGATTTATCTCGAGGCCGATTCCGATACGGAAGCAGTGATTCCGCCCTGTATCGAACCATACGCTCCGGTATTTCAGAAAGCGGAATGCCACGCCTCGGCTCTCCCCCGGAGAGAGTCTGGCGAGTGTTGGCTTACGTCCGTTCACTGAGTCGAAGTGACAGAGAAGCCGCGGTTCCAGGAGATCCGGTTCAGGGAAAGCGGCTCTATCTGGAGAAGGGAGACTGCAGTCGATGCCACATGATCGATGGAGTAGGGGGGCGTCTGGGGCCCGATCTGAGTGAAATCGGTTGGATGCGCTCAACGGGGCATCTGAGCTCCTCCATCCTGGACCCGAACCGGGAAGTGGATCGGCACTATCGCTCGCTTCGAATCGTGGAAAAGGGGGGGCGAGTCCTCAACGGCGTCACGCTGAACGAAGATACCTACTCCATCCAGCTCATGGACCTGGAGGAAAACCTCCACTCGTTGTGGAAGAGCGATTTGGAAGAACTCCGTCAGGAAGATACATCTTGGATGCCCAGCTATCGGGGGACTTTCAGCGACGGCGAACTGGATGACCTGGTGGCCTTTCTTTACTCTTTACGCAGAAAGACGAACGCACCGTGAAATCCCTGACTCTTCTGATTTTCGTTTTGAACTTATCCGTGTCCCTGTGGGGACAGGTCACTTATGAACGTCTTCTTCAGGCTGATCGTGAGCCCGGCAACTGGTTGACCTATTCGGGCAGCTATAACAGCCATCGTTACAGCCAACTGGATCAGATCAATCGCCAGAGTATCCAGAAACTGGGATTGAAGTGGGTTTTTCAGATGAGGACCTTACACGAGGTACAATCCACTCCCCTGGTTGTTGACGGGATCATGTACCTCACGGAACCTCCCAGTAACGCGCATGCCCTGGACACCCGCACGGGAAGAACCTTTTGGTCCTATACCCGTGATCTTCCCGATGAGATTCATGCCTGCTGCGGCCAGGTGAACCGAGGCCTGGCTATCCTCGGCGATAGGCTTTATCTGGGTACCGTGGATGCCCACCTGGTGGCGCTGGACGCCAAAACGGGCTCCGTGATCTGGGATGTGGAAGTAGCGGATCGGCGCACGGGACACAGCATCACGCTTGCTCCGCTGGTGGTGAAAGACAAGATCATTGTGGGTATTTCCGGGGGCGAATTCGGAATTCGCGGATTCTTAGACGCCTACGATGCAAAAAGTGGAAAACGAGTGTGGCGCTTTCATACCGTCCCAGGACCGGGCGAGCCGGGACATGACACCTGGGAAGGGGATTCCTGGAAGACGGGTGGAGCACCCACCTGGTTGACCGGTTCCTTCGATCCTGAATTGAATCTGATTTACTGGGGAACGGGGAATCCCGCCCCCGATTTCCATGGAGAGGACCGAGAAGGCGACAACCTTTACTCGGACAGTGTGATCGCGCTGGATGCGGATACGGGACACTTGAAATGGTATTTTCAGTTTACTCCCCATGACGTTTTCGATTGGGATGCCGCGCAGATTCCCGTTCTCCTGGACGCCGAGTTTCAGGGGAGCATGCGCAAGTTGCTCCTGTGGCCCAACCGAAACGCTTTTTATTATGTGTTCGATCGGGAAACCGGAGAGTTACTGCTGGTCAAGCAGTTTGCCCGGCAAAACTGGACCGAAGGCATCGATCCCAAGGGCCGCCCTATTGTGAAACCGGAAGCTCTGCCTACTAAGGAAGGTGTGGTGGTGTTTCCAGGAATTCAGGGAGCCATCAACTGGTTCTCCACCTCCTATAACCCAAAGACCGGATTCTTCTATCTTCCTGTCCGGGATGTCCCCACCCTGGTCACGACCGGCGATGCGAGCTACGATCCTGGTGATCTCTTTTTGGGAAGTCGGTGGCAGGGGATACCCGATGAGCCCGGCCGGGCAGTCATACGGGCCATGGTCCCTCAGACTGGTGAGACGGTCTGGGAATACCCGCTGCACCGTGATGTCTGGACAGGACTTCTCTCCACTGCCGGAAACCTGGTTTTCGGTGGGTCCATCGAGGGCCAGTTTTTCGCCCTGGACACGGCCACCGGCAAGGAGCTGTGGCGAATCAATACCGGTGCCCAGATTATTGCCGCACCCATCAGCTATCTCAGCGACGGGCAGCAGTTGGTCACTATCGCCGCCGGCAACGCCCTCTTCACCTTCGGGCTGGTCGAGTAGGGAATCCGAGGTCAAGCCTCGGATTCCCTACTCGACCCTAAGGACTGATCGTTCCGATCAGCCTAAAACAACACCTTCAAAGCGAACTGGACCTGTCGAGCACTGGAGAGAAGTGTGGATTTCCCGGACCCTACTGCCCTTTTGTTAAGGTGTATTTAGGGAATAATTTTCTTATGGAAACTGCCATAAGTGCTTATCTTGGCTTACTTTCGCTGCAGGAACCTTGGGGCGAAACGGCCTGTACCCCAACTTTTTTAAAAAAAATCGAATGAGCTGTCATATAGATCGGCCTGTGAGGCGACTAATACCGTGAATGAAAAGGTTTCAGCTGGAGCGTCCATGGAGAAAGCCAAGCTGGAAGTTCTACTTGAAGAACACCACGCTAGCGCCTACACCTGGTCTCTCCACTGCTGTCACGGT
>JAZFRU010000151.1:0-23539 GCA_036445815.1 Acidobacteriota bacterium
TCCGATGCCCACCAGTTGGATTTCTTTTTCTCGAATGAACTGCGCCATCTCTTGCTCACTGATGGGCTGGGCATTCCCATCGATCAGGAACACCTGATGCTGCCGTGGAGTCAGGGCTTTGAGAACAAACATCCAGAGATGGGGCAAGTAGTTCCGCGTCATCTGGTTGTCGGGGTTATAGAGCAAAATATTCATAGAGGCTGGAGTCCCTCCAATTCCGTTCCGAAATTAGAACAAGAAGAATAATACGTTACAGGGGTGTCCGCAAGCTTTGTCTTCTGCAGACCACGCGTCAGCGGAAATACTCGACTTTTGCGTTCTATGGTGCGGCGGAGTTTTGGCGGGCCTACACAATTTAACCTAATGAATGCACCCTGTCTAACCAAGACAGTGCACCCGTTTTTCGCCCGCTTCAAAGCTCAATCTTTCGTGACCTTTCACTTTCTTGGACTGGCTGAAAATCCGGAAACTGGTTGATAAATATCAGCTTTGCGTCACAAATCGAGTGAATTTGGCTCAGACTCAAAATCTGGTGGTACTTGGTTGCGTATAGGTTGCGGAAATTGCGTCTTTCTTCCGCGTTATTCCACTTTATTCCAGGTGAAACCCTTTAAACTCAATGGATTCAATGCTTAGGAAAGAACTTTTAAGCAGGGGGTCGCCGGTTCGATTCCGGCACGGCCCAATTCCTTAACCCACTGATTTATCAACCCAATAATTCAGCTGAAGCAAGTTGTCGTTCAGCGACAAATCCGGTCTGGGTGCGGTCTGACCAATGTTGGGATGATCCAGAGATGCAGCCTTCCGGCATTTGAAGGCCAATCAAGAGGCTTTTGCAAGAGCCAACGAGCTGACCGAAGCAGCGCGTTCTAACAGGGGCGCAGGGCAGGGTAAAGACTGTGCAGCTAAGAAGGGCGCACGGCCGTGCGCCCCTACAAACCCGAATCTTGCCCCGGTCCGAACAGACCCGAGTGCGGGAGCCACCTCTGTGCGCCGATTCCGGGAAGCATCGCTTCATTCTAGTTGTCGGGATTTCGTGGAACCTGGTACGCGGTCGAACGACAGCGAGGCCGCTCTTAGAGGAAGCGCTACTGGGCGATCATTCCACCGTCAATCGGTAGGGCATGGCCTGTGATAAAGGAAGCGGCGTCAGAGCACAACCACACCACGACTTCAGCAACCTCCTCCACTGTTCCTGTACGTCCCATGGGATGCAAGCCCGGGACTCGTTTGGCGATCTCAGGATCGCTGAAAAAGAGCCGGTCGGCCATGGGTGTCTGGATGACCGCCGGACAGACGGCATTCACGCGAATTCCCTGAGTGGCGTACTCCAGTGCCACTGCCTTGGTCAGGCCGATGACACCATGCTTGCTGGCAGAGTAGGGAGCTCCGGAACGACCTCCGATCAGGCCCGTGACCGAAGACATGTTGACGATGGTGCCTCCGGACTGCTTGAGCATGTGGGGAATTGCGTACTTCATGCAGAGCCAGACTCCTTTGAGATTGGTGCCCATCAGTTGGTCCCAGTCCTCTTCCAGATAGTCTGTTATGGAAACGAAGGGTGGTCCCTCAATCCCTGCGTTGTTAAAGGCGCAATCAAGCCTCCCGAACTCCTCAACTGTCTTCTCAATCAGGGTCTGGACTTGTGAGGCCTTTGAGACGTCAGTCTGGACAAAGATAGCCTCACCTCCAGCTTCTTTAATCCGCTGGACGGTTTCCTGACCCTCCGGGATCCGACGGGCAGCCACGCTGACCCTGGCACCTTTCCTGGCAAACGCCAGAGCTGAGGCCTGCCCAATACCTGAACTCCCACCCGTGACTAGAACAACCTTATCTTTCATGCGCTTTCCTCACCAGTAACCGTAAGGAAAAAAGACACTGCAGGTAAGTTGGGGAACTTTGGCTGGTTCTCTCAGGAATCATCCGGCTCTGACTTCGAGGGTGGTGCCCCTGGTGGGGACCGGTCCCATTACCGGCGACCTGGGGGGGTAGGGAACTTCCGAACAGAATGGGCTCCGTAGGAGAGTAGTCCTGCCTCCCGGCGCTGCTTCTCCAGGGCCTGCTTGTTGCGCTCCAGCAACTTGTCTATCACAGGGTCCTGGTGGACGCGTTTAAAAAGAGATTGAATTTTCTGCCACATGGATTTATTACTCTCTATACTGACGGAGAGCTTCAGCAAATACAAGATGTTTTTAAGCTGACACGGAGGGACATCTTCAGTAGACTTTGATTTGCCTGAAGTCATAGTACAATCATAAAATCGAAAACGCTTGATCAATATCGGAGTCGAAAACATGATGACAAAAGATAAAAAAGCTCCTTTCTCTCCATCTTTCTCTTCACCCTCCGGGACAGATTCGTCAGATTTGTCCGAAATTTCAACCATCATCAGTGAATCGATCATTATCAAGGGTGAAATCAGCGGGCAGGAGAATCTAACGATTCGAGGGCGAGTGGAAGGGACCATAGAATTGAAAAAGAACCACATCAAGGTCGATAGGACTGGACATCTGAAAGGGAATCTCTACGGGAAACTCATCAGCGTTGAAGGCGAGGTCCAGGGGGACCTGGTTGCAGAGGAAAAGATCAGGCTCCTGCCCTCTGCGGTGGTTGATGGAGATTTGCACGCTCCCGTGATCAGCCTCCAGGAAGGTGCGAAATTCAAGGGAATGGTCAATATGGATGTCGGAGATGCACGGCAGCAGAGTCAATTCAAGCCAACTATTTCCTCCTCAACGTCTGAAGAGGTGTGACCCTCCGGCCAGTCCCTGATGATCGAACGGCACGCTCAACGATGATGAGGTTCCTGATGGGACCGGGTTCTGCGATGAAGTGCTCTCCGCTGGACTGGGCTGAAAAATTAAGGGCCCGAAGCGAAGGGGGGAAGCTTCAGGCCCTAAGGGAGACTGTCAAAACTCAAGTACAGTGTAACTCAGCCCATGGGGGATAGATGGTGATCGCTGTCACCTTTCACGTTTTATTTTAAAAGCCGGATCATAAGTAAAAAATGGGGGGATTCCAACATGCGGTCGAGTTGTCGGCAGGACCTCTTTCGCCGGCTCGGATCAGCGGTTTTGGGTGTGCCGATGCACGCCCCTCCATGGCTTTCTCACGATCCAGTCGAGGTTTGAGATGGCCTGGTCTGCACCCCTTACCTCACTGCATGCCCTGGGCAAGGTTGAAGAACACAGGTTAGCGCTGAAAGTGTCTTTCCACGATCCGATCAGCCCCAAAGACCGTCACCGCCGCCTGGGGTGTTCCGGTATTACCGGTAGTCACCCGGGGGATGACGCTGGCATCACAGATGTACAGGTTGTCCACATCATGGGACTCGAAATAAGGATTGACGACCGAGGTCTTGGGATCGGTACCGGCTCGGCACGATCCGACCAGGTGAGAGCCCCTTGTTGCTGAGTTGATTCGTGCAGGAACATCCTTGGAGGTGATCTTCTTGGCGCCCATTTTGGTGAGGATACCGTGGGCCAGTTCCAGTCCTTCCCGGGCTCGGCGAACGACGACCGAGTGATCGCCGCTGTAGGTCAGATTGCCCTTGGCATCCAGTGACCATCGACCAGAAGCCTTGGCCATGGCGGGATTCAGCGATCCCGTTCGCGCCAACCCCTTGTCTTTCATCCAATTCTTGTGTGCTTTGCCAAATTCAGGAGCAAAGGTGTTCAAGGCCGCAGTGTGGGGATAGGCACTGCCTCCCAGGTCGGCCCTCAGCAGGAGACGTCCCAGCGCATCGGGACGGTCGTCGTTGATCAGGAAGTATCCTCTCATGCTGGCCACCGATCCATCCCCCATGGGCTCATCAAAAAGAGCACTGATCCCTGGGATTCTGGGGTGCCCATCGATGTGTTTTCCGATGTTGGAGTTGACTACCGTAATTGGATTGTCGGCCACTTCCGGCGGCCCATAGCCCGAACGCATCAAGAGAATGGGTGTCTTTCTGAATCCACACGCCATGATGATGTGATCAGCCTGGATCTCATAGGTGGATTCGGCATCGCGGCAGATCAATCCCGTGGCGACGCCCCGCCGTCCCTTGGGTTCAATCACCACCCTTTCGACCAGGGTGTCCGCCAGAATATCCACGCCGTGCTTGAGCGCCTTGTCGACATATCCCAAAGAACTGGCGCGCGAGTCATACCGGCACATGTGGGATCCGGCACAAAAACCACAGTAGATACAATTACGCCGCGCCCCCTGCTGGCGGAAAGGCTCATAGCCCATCTGTTTTGCAACCTTGAAGAAGAGCCGATTGCCTACGGTGTTTGCTTCATCCGGATACTCGTGAATACTGAACTCCCGGCGTGTTTCCTCCACGGCGTCGTGCAGCTTCGCGGCCGTCCAGTCCAGCCCGGTTTCCTCCTGCCAGTGGACGTAGTCGATGGGGTAAGGGAGAAAAGCCGAGGCCTGCCAGTGAAGTGAACTTCCTCCCACAACCCGTGCCCCCCCGTCATCCCAATGAAAGGCCGGATCTCCCGCCACAAGATTGGTGATTCGCTGGCGACGTGCCGGGGATCCGTAGCCGGGACGGTGGGTTCCTTCCATATGGGGACCTGCCTCGATCAGGGCAATTCTGAGTTGGTCTCCGGTTCCTGGACGAACGCCTTTTTCTGCGATATTGGCTGCGAGGATGGGGCCTGAAAAGCCAGCTCCAACAATAGCTATGTCGTATGTTTTATCGGCCATCACTACTTCTCCTTGGTTTGAGATATAGACCACTGGAACATTCTTGACCAGAGCCCGTGACGGAGATTCTATGGGTTCCCCAGGGAATAGACAAGTCCGATTCAATCCTGAGGCAAACTTTGAGGTAAAGCGATCAGACCCTTGATGAAACAGTAGGAAAGCGAAGAACTAACCAGAATTACATTTCGCTGATGTCGGGAGCATTCTCAAACTTGACGGCGAAGCCCGGTTCTCGTTCGACCTGGTCATCTTCCAACCTGACCACCACACCGTTCGCTTGAAACTTCATGCTCGAGTTCTTCAGTTCAGGAGCGGAATGGAGTAAAACCCTCACCTTTTGCCCGGCTTCAGGCGGGTTCTTCGTTTCCGCATAAAGATAGGCGCCGTCAGCGCTGACATCCCGTGCCCTGACATCGATCATTCGATAGCCGCGTTCGTCGTTGGTCTCCACGTTGGCCACACCGATCAAGATGTAGGCGGTTCGGCTGACGCTACGTTTTTCCATCAGAAATCCTGAATCTGAAAGGTTCCAGCTTTCCTCTAAAGGTGATCATAGGGCATTACATCGCTTGATGCAATTGGTCGTCGTGCCTTCCTGCCGGACTTGATCAGAGAGGCTCTGCCGGCTGGACTGGAAGTAAAGGAAGAGGAAACAGGGACATGCGTTGTTTCGGGTGTCACGGCCGTGCAGAACCAGGTAGTGCTACATCACGTCCAGGTCGATAATTTCCTGGAACTCTACGGCGAACCCACAGGTGTTTATTGTCTCCTGTTCGACTCGGAGTACCTTCCCGAGGATTTCAAAGGTCGTATCCGGTTGTTCAGCCTGGGAAGGCCACTGAAGACGGATCTTAACCTGATCTCCCACCCAGGGAGAACTATCGGAAAGAAAATATCCTCCCGAAGCACACAGATCCCGAGTCGTGATCGATTGTTTCATTTCTCCTTCTGCGCCTCTCAGAACCGCCGTTCCCGTCAGTTCTATTTCGAAGCGCCGTTCTTCCCTTCGCTGAACGGTGTTCGCAGGGAGGGGCAGTGCCGGGTAGAGACCGGTAATCTTGTAGGCTCCGGCACCCACCTGATATCGATCCAGAAATTTCTGCAACTGCTCTGACTCCTCCGATCCAAGTCCGAGGAATTCCATGGCAATCGAATGCCTGTCTTCCTGGCCGGATTCATTCGCTGTCGATCGGACGACCCAGCCGCCTACACAGAGCTTTTTGGAATGAGGCAGATCCAGTTCCACTTCCAATTCATCTCCCACCTCAAGCTGCAGATTGGAATCGATGGACAGGCCTCCGGCGCTCATATCCTGGATCTGATCCGAGTAGCAGGTATGCGGTTGAATAACCTCCGAAGTGGTGTGAATCACCTTGAACGAAATGGGAATCCCCAGGGAAAGTCGCGAATATCTTCTTCGCCCCAGGGTGATTCCCTCACTTTGATCGGAAATCGTCACCTGTTGGTCGTTCTTGCCGGCAATCTTGAGCACCTTGCCTTCCCAGTATGAAACAGCAAGTTCATCCCAATACTTGATTCGAACCGTTTCTCCCTGCTGGAAAGGGGTAGGGCTATCGCCTCGGGACAGCTTGAGCCCTGTCTTCCCAGGAGAACTCTTCGTGACCCGAGCCACACGTTCGGCGAAGTCGGTCAGTTGGGAAATAGCGACCACCCAACCCTTCTGAAGACATATATTACTGCGATCCAGAACTTGACTGCTCATAAATATCTACCTCAATTGCAAACGGATGCCTTGTTGTGACAGTTGCGATTGATGGCCCCGGGTCACCTTGGATGCAAGTAGGGTGCCAGTTAAGGAATGATTCACGAAAAGGGCCGGATTAGCGAGACGATCTCCTTTTTTATCAACGATTTAAAGCCGGTTCTGGGAATTCCACCGATGGGCCAGTGAATGTTTTCAACAGAATTCGCACAGGAAATGTACACGTTGAGTTACATCTATTTCGGTCGTGTCCTCCTTAGCATAAATATCCGGGAGGGCGGATGGTTCTCTTTTCAGGGGGGAGGGCTATCTGGATGCCCTCGAAAAGTGGATCCATTAAAAGGACTACAATACAGACATGGTGACTATAGAAGACTTCAACAAGCTGGATATCCGAATCGGAAGGGTTCTCTCGGTTGAAAAGATTCAAGGTGCCGACAGACTCCTGAAATTCACGTTTGATGTCGGTGATGAATCCAGGGACATTGTGGCGGGAATGGCGGAATATTTCTCAGATCTGGACCTTTTGAAGGGCAAGGAAATGCCCCTTTTGCTGAACATTGAACCCCGGAAACTCCGGGGCCATATGAGTCAAGGGATGATTCTTGCAGCAGATGATGCAGATGGGAAACCTGTCTTGTTGCATCCAGAAAGGGAAGTGGCCCCGGGCAGTACCGTTCGTTAGGCAACACGGAGAGCCCAACCACGGCCCGGTTACTTCGAAGTCATGGTCCACACTCCGGTCCACTCCTCCGGTGGGGGAGTCTTCCGATAGTGGTTGCAGCGGTCAATATAGATCTGCAGGATTCGATCCTTCTCATTCAGTCGGAGAGCTTCTTGAAAGGCCCCAATGGCTTTGTCCCACTTCCTTTTCCGATACTTGGTGACACCATCCTTGAAATGGTTGAGCACCTCCATGAGATTGGGGAAGGTTTCTTCAGAATGATAATCCAAGACCTCGTGGATGCTGACAGGTTCGGTTTTTCCTTTGACCACCACCCGGTCGATTTCGCGTAACTGATAGATACCGCGAAGTTTCTTGAGAGTATGTTCACTGATCAGGAGTTGGGCCGCATACTGCTTGCAGGCGCTTTCGAGCCGCGAAGCAAGATTGATGCCGTCGCCGATCACCGTGAAATCCATTCGCTTTGGGGAACCAATGTTGCCGGAGACGATCAACCCGGTGTTGATTCCAATTCCCATTTCAATGGGTTGTTTCCCGTGAACCGCTCGAGCATGGTTATAGGTGGATAAATCTCGCAGCATGGCTATTCCGGCCCTGACAGCTCGATCCTCATCATCTCCATGAGGTAGAGGCGTCCCAAAGACCGCCATGATGGCATCTCCAATAAATTTGTCGAGCATTCCTCCTTCTTGTTGAATGCAGTCCACCATGATCGTGAAATACTCATTCAGCAGGGTCACCGTGCCCTGAGCGCCCAACTCTTCGGTCAGTGATGTGAAGCCACGGATATCGGAAAACAGTGCCGTCGCTTCGCTGCTGTGCCCACCCAGAATTTCTTCACCACTGGCCAGGAGCCTGTCGGCCAGGGCGGGGTCCATATAACGAGACATGGTGGACTTCACGCGCTTTTCACTGGTGATGTCCTCCATGAGGACCATCGAGCCGGGTTTGACGTCCTTGGCACTTACCAGGGGAAGAACAGTGACATTGACGGATGCCCGTTCATCATTGACCTGAAGTTCGGCATCCATCGTGATGTCGACCTTTTGTTCACTCTCCACGTGAGTGATTCTTTCCACAACCCAGGTGTTGCTGCCGGTAAAGAAATCAGAATCCTGCTGACCGATAATTTCTTCACTCGAGGTCTGAAGAATCCTTAATCCAGCCGCGTTACAGGTCACAATGTTCCGTTCTTCGTCCAGGGTAATGACCCCGTTGGACATGCTCTCCAGGATGCTCTCCACGTAATTCTTGGTCTTTTGAACATCATCGAACAGTTTGGCATTCTCAATCCCGATGGAAATCTGAGCAGTGAACGCCTTCAACCTGGCTTCATCTTCCGCCCCAAAGGAACCCCCGACCTTGTTGAGTACCTGTGTTACTCCAATGGTTTTTCCGTTTTTGTTGACCACTGGCGTACACAGGATGGATCGGGTGAAAAAACCTGTTTCTTTGTCAAAGCTCGGATTGAATCGAAGATCCGCATAGGCGTAGGGGATATTGACCGAGTTCCGGGTCTGAAATACGGTGCCGGCGATTCCAAGATGGTTAGGGAAACGGATTTTGGTGGCCCCGAGACCCTGGCCTATTTCCGTGTACAATTCGTTGGTTTTCTCATCGTTGAGAAAAAGGGTAGAACGTTCGGCATTGACCATTTTCGTCACAGCGGCCATGATTTTCTGGAGCAGGGGACCCAACTGGATCTCCGAGGAAATTTCAGAAACCACGCCCAGGAATTCTGCTTCTTCTGCCCTCAATTTCTCCATCGTTTCCACAAAGAGAGAGCTTTGAAGAAAGATGGCTGTTTGTTCGGTTATCATCGCTAGAAGAAGGAGATCATCCTGGTTGAAGACTCCCTTTTGTTTGTTCATGGCCTGGGCGACACCAAAAGTTTCACCGGTCGCTGTCTTGATCGGGGTGCACAGAATCGATGAGGTGGTAAAACCCGTTCTCTTATCGACCGTGGGATCGAATCGAGTGTCTGCATAGGCATCTGCAATAAAAAGCCCTTTACCGGTTGTGAAGACGTACCCGGCGACGCCCGTATTGTTGAGAATCCGAATCTCCTGATTCAAATTCCCTTGAGCCACTCGAGAATAGAGCTCTCCGGTTCCTTTATCTTCCAGGAAGATGCTGCTGCGCTCGACATTCAAGGCCTCAGATACGATGCCTACGATGGTGGTCAGTTTTTGATCGAGCGTCTCGGCCTCCGATACCCGGCGAAAGACATCCAACAGGAATTCCGGGTTGGCATTCCGGTGTTTGCCAGCCGTGGAGGAACGACGCCTGGTGGGAGTGTTCCTCTGGCTTTTTTTATTTTGGGTTGCCATTGGCTATTTCCAGTTGCTCTCGCAGGGACTCGATGGTTAATTTCAGCTGCTGCTGCTGATCCCGGAAAGACTGGTCCTGTTTCTGGAGTGCATCATCATAATGGTTCTTGCCGAGGTTCAACTGATCTCGTAATGACAGAATGGTGTCCTGGAACTGAACTGCTTCGCTGCTGGCGTCGGCAATGGCGCTCTGGATCCCGGAACTTCTGTTCGCCATCGCATTTTCGAGTTCCGTTCGCAGTGTGTCGATCGTTTCCTTGAGTTCGTGGCGTTCCTGGCTTGCCACCGTCACTGCTCTTTGAACAGCCTCTCCCTTTTCCATGCTTTTGATTTCTAATTGATCTCGAAGATCAGACAGGGCCGCCTGGAGTTGAACGATTTCATTGTTGGCCGCAGTCACCGCCTTCTGAACCGCTTCATCCGATTCGGTTCGGCCTCTTTCCAGGTCCTGCCGAAGAGTAGCGACCGTGCTCTTGAGTTGCTCCAACTGGTCGTAAAAGGAGGCGGCTCTCTTTTGTACCGCCTGGTCCTTGTCGGCCCTGGACTGGTCCAACTCATGGCGCAGGGAACTGATCGTTTCCCTAAGGTGGTGGATTTCTCTTTGGGCCCGAAAGAGGTCTTCTTGTGCGGCCGCAGACTCCATCAGAAAAAGATTCTCCCTCCCGGCTACAGGAGTGCGTAGTAGGTTCCCCTGATCGTTTTCAGTTTCTTGATCTTGTTGTCTTTGACCATGTCATTTAGCAAGCTCGTTACCAGGTCTCGAGGATTGTCAATTGGAAGAGAGAAGCCTGCGGCAATCAGTACATCAACGATTTTGGCAGGTTTCAGACGAGTATCCAACGACTTCAGTACGGCCAAGATGGCCTCTTCTGCTGTCGCATTGGTCATTTGTTGGTTCAAAGGGAGTGAATCCTGATCGGGAACTGATGGAGGAGTAGGTGCTGCTTCAGGTTCCGGCACCGGGATGAGCTTTGGAGGTTCTTTGCCTGGTCCTGGAACAGATGTAATCGTGGCTTCTGGATCGATTCCCTGAACTGGAAGGGAGTCCCCGGTCCCTGCATTCGGTTCGGCGGAGGCCTCCTGTGCAGGAGCTATCTCTGGCGGAGGTACGGCCTCCTGTGCAGGAGCTGTCTCTGGCGGAGGTGCGGTTTCCTGTGAAGGAGTGACCTCTGGTGGAGGCGCGGCCTCCTGGAACCGGAGAGGGGAGGCTTCCGGTGCAGGAGCGGCTGGTGGTGGAGAAGTCGAAGCCGTTGCAGGAGCCGTCTTCTGGACGGTTTGAAGTGGGACGGACGGCTCACTCTGTGGAACGGCCGGTGTGAGTTCCGGATTCGCCTCCGGCTGAATCGTACTCGGCAGATCGGGTGCTGGATCACTTCCAGAAGTTTGCGTGACAAGTGTTATGGCCTGCAATTCTTGCTGCAGTTTGCCTTCCTTGAGGTCCAGTTCCGCCAGCAGGTTCATTAACTTGTTTTCGAGTTCCTTTAAATTCACTCTCATCGTTCGACAATCCATCCCTTCGATTCCAGCTCTCCGGTGTGAAGAACTGATTACGCCCAAATGGTGTTTCTAATCCTAACCCTTTAAAGGCCTTCAGGCAATTCGAATTGCTGGCCCAAATGGATTCAGCAGAGAGCCCCTTCAAGCCTGATAGAGGGGGTCTGCACGGCTGTGTGTTGATCCACGCGACTCACAGTTATGCAACGATGAAGAAACGATGCCCCGGGGATGATTCAGGGAAAGAGCCTCGGCCTACGACGGTATCTACCAGTCGTTTTTGAGGCCTTCGAGGAAGATCCTTCGAAAAATAGGTGCCTGGGAATTCAATTGGTGCATGACCTCTAGTTTGTACTTATCCCGAAGTTGGGTCTGGTATTGCAGATTCATTGGAAGCCGTGAGTTGGGCGGATATCTCTGATCGGCCTCTTTGATGACGCGTGCCTCGGCCTCATTCAAGGCCTGAAAGATCTGACTCCTGAGTGCGGTGTCCTCGGGGACTTCCGGTTTATAGAGAACCTCCTTGGCGAGGGATTTGTGTAGATGACGGATTTCACCGGAGAAGAGTTGAATCTGGTACCAGTTCGGGTTTTCCCCCAGAAGCTCAAAGATGTCCCCACGATGCGAGGTGACCACCAGTGTCGCTGAGGTTGTTGCGGCTACACGCACATTAGCGCGATATGCGACCACTTCAATATATTTGTTGGCAGAAAAGAGATTTGCAGAGAACACCAGAAGCAGAAATCCGGTCGACAAAGATCTGCGTTTGAACGATTTCATAATGCTGGATATTATATGAGAAAAGTCGACCTTCCACAGCTTGTTTGTTTTCTGACGGTCAAACTGTTTCTGTTGACGTCGGCAGTGGGGCTGGTTTACGGTTCATCAAGAGACAACAAGGTTTTCCGTTAACAGACGAGGTTCATAACCATGTCACAAGAACACGACTTTCCCCGATATAAGGCGGCAGCTGTACAGGCGGGGCCGATCTTCAGAGATGCCCCTCAGTACTTTGATCTCCAGGCGACTCTGGAAAAGGCGCTACGTCTTATTGAAGAGGCAGGCAAGGAAGGGGCCAGGTTAATTGTCTTTCCGGAATGCTGGTTGCCATGCTTTCCCTACTGGTCGTTAGATCTGACCGACGATCGAGCCACTTTTGCCGATATGTGGGCCAAGCTTCTGTGGAGTTCCATTGAAGTGCCCAGCCCTGAAACGGAGGCGCTGGGACGGGCCGCAAAGAAGGCCAACGCCTATGTGGTGATGGGAATCAATGAACGAGACAGTAGATTCAAAAACAGCATGTACAACTCTTTGCTCTATCTGGATCCTCGGGGGGAGATTATCGGAGTTCATAGAAAAATCTGTAATACCGTCCAGGAACGTTTCTTTCACACTCCCGGCGACGGAGGCGACAATCTCAATGCGGTGTTTCCAACCGAAATTGGCCGACTGGGCGGTTCTATCTGCGGAGAACATGCTCAGCTCACACTCGCTCACCACTGGATGACCCAGGGCATACAGGTCCATTGTTCCGTATGGCCAGGATACAAGAGACTGGAAACGGTCACTGATGTGACCACCCGAGCGCTGGCTTTTAATCTTGGATGCTTTGCCGTATCCGCTGCGACATATATCCCCGAGGACGATCAACCCAAGAACTTCTATTCCAATAGTTTATTCAACGTACCGCAGGCCTTCAGAGGAGGGAGTGCTGTGGTGAGTCCTTACGGTGAAAATCTGGCTGGCCCTGTTTACGACAAGGAAACTATTGTCTATGCCACGATTGACCTGGGGAACGTGGACCGAAGTCGTCATGCAGTTAATCTCTCGGGGCTCTACAGCCGATGGGACCTGATTAACATCAATGTGCGCCAGCAATCGTATGAGCCCGTGATTGCTATGGGCAACGACGGCAGTAGAGGAGAATCTGTTGTCGAACGGAATCTTGAGGCACTTTCGACTCAAGTCGGTCTCCTGGAGCAGCAGGTTGCCCGGTTGTCGCGAGAACTGGACTCCCGGGAAGGCAACCGTCCGGAATTGGAACCTCACGAACCCATCCCGTCCTTGTCCTGACCGGCGCTGGTCGAAGACCAGCGCGTTTCAAGTTTCACGTTTAACGTTTCACGAAAGAAAGCATGAAGTCCTACGCCGAATCCGGGATGATTGGATCGGAAGTCAGGCCATTCACGATTTCGTTACCTCGCCCTTACAGGGCTCCTATGAATACGGAGCTTTCAACCCAGGGCTCACGCCCTGGGCTATTTCATGCCGCCCTTTCAGGGCTCCCGAGAAGTGAACTCAGAATATCTCGTGTAAAGGATGTCATGGGTATGCACGCACCAAGAAACCTCCCACTTTTCCGGACTCACGTGGAACGTGGAACCTGGAACGTGAAACGCCGCTGGTCTTCGACCAGCGGGCCCCCCGACCTACTGAGAAAGAACCACAGGCGAAAGATGGTTGTGAACCTCTTTCCATTTTCCGTTCTCTTTGATCAGGACCGTGGTTCGCCTCATATTGACGCTGCTCGTGGTGCCATCCGGAGAAGTGGAAGATCCGACAACATAGCTGGTACTCAAGGCGGTGTTGCCGTACACCCGAACCTCAATATGCCGGAGTTGGTGGTTGTATTTGACACCCGAGGCCAATTGGGCTTCCAGGCTTTTTCTCTCCTCTTCCAGAGATGCGGGTTTGCTGAGCAGACCTCCGCCCGGGCCGAATGAGTCACGTTCAGCCGTGTGATAGCTGGACCAGGTGTCTACATCCGCCCTGTTTCGTGCGGCATAATGGCCTTGCTCCAGCGCCTTGATATCTTCGATATCATCGGCCAGAATTCCCGGCATCATGAAGGTGCTTCCTATGAAAATTGCGATGAGTCGTTTCATTCCTTGTCTCCTCGTTTTTGGCCCGTGGTCGTACGGGCTGGGGTTGTTGGTAAAGGTTGGATCTAGGGACACCTTGAAGCGGGTGGCCAAGCCTCAGGATGATTGGAAGGCCTTCTCCATTTCTTCCAGAACCTGGGATTCTTCCTGGGAGATCTTTGAACCGAGCCCCAGAATGCCACCGCTGGCCTCAGCTACCGTTCGGGCCCGTCCCAGGCATTCGGTCTTGAGAGAATCTCGCTCTTCCTGATTGAGCTGTTCACAAAGTCCCTCAATATAACGGGTCCAGGCATCCCGAAGATTGCGGTCGGGCCGGTGCGACAGCCAGTTCATCAACAGGTCATACGCAGCCCCTTTATTCAACCCGGCGGCCTGAGCAGCCGTCATGACTGCTTGCCTCTCTTTATCATCCAAATGCCCGTCAGCCCAAACGACCTGAATCAAGGGCACCAGGGCCACAGCCGCCACCGTCTCAGCATGAACATTCAACTCCAGGAGTCTTTCCAGTATCGCGTCATTACTGATTCCTGAGACCTCTGCCAGGGCTTCCTTGGACCGTTTCAGTTGGTACTGCTCCTGCAGCTTTTTCAGATGTCGCTGATTTTCAGCATGAAAAAATGCTTCCTCGAGACTTTGCCGTCTCTGCTTCAATAAATCATTCTGTTCCATAAAACTCCTCGTCTGCCATTAAACCGGGCGCAGTGGACTTGGCTCGTCCGATTGGACTCCATTTTCTCTTAGAATTGCCTGACGGCCAATCCTTTTTTTACGTGAAGCGACACTATGCATCGACTCTCACAGTTGCGGCGCAGCAGGGTTTCCCGTGTCGCGGTCTCCAGACATGCCATGTTCACATCCACAGAAAATAATACATGAGCGCCAGAATCATCCCGGTACCGAGGTTCATAATGAAACCGTTCTTCATCATGTGTTTGACACGAACCAGTCCCGTTGAATAGACAATGGCATTGGGAGGTGTTCCAACGGGCATCATGAAGTCCAGGGAGACCCCGATGGCGATCACGGCAGCCATCGTCTTCACGTCAATTCCAACTCCTTTGGCCACCGGAATCATCAGGGGAACCAGAATTGCGGCGGAAGCCGTATTGCTGGCAATCATGGTGACGAGTATCCCGAAATAGATAAGGATGACAAGGATAAGAAAAACAGGTAAACCCCCAAGCTGGTGGGTGAGTGTCTCGGCCATCAAAAGGTCGATCCGGGCCTGGGTCAGTGCCCCTCCCAGGGAGAGGCCGCCGCCGAACAGCAACAAAGTTCCCCAGTTGATCTTCCCCAGATCGGTGTCATCCAGTAATCCCAGACCATAGAGAAGGATAATGGGCACCAGGGCAACCGTTGCCGAACTCAGACCGGTTAATTGTGTGCTGAGCCAGCCAAGAGCCGTAACTGCAAAAACCAGCAGCACGATGCCTTGTTCGCGCGTCAACCGACCTTCTGTGTCGCTGAAGTGTATTTCCCGGACCTCCGGTTTATTCAACAGACATATCATGAGCCAGACGAAGATTAGCGCCACAACCACGAAGGGAAAAGCCTGGACCATCCAGCCCAGGAAGCTGAGCTCGACCCGTTCCACGTTGTTTTCAGCCAGAAACCTGACAGCAATCGCATTTGGAGGGCTGCCCACCAGTGTACCAATGCCACCGATGGTCGCCGCATAGGCAACGGCCAGCAGACAACCTCTGGCAAAGCTCGAGGTGTCAGCAAAAAGTTTGTTCTCTCTCAAAACGACCACGCAGATCGGTACCATGATCGCGGCAGCCGCGGTGTTGGACATCCACATGGAGAGAAAAGCGGTCACGGACATGATTCCCAGGATAAAAATATAGGGATTGGAGCCTATCCTTCGGAGCAGAGACCGAGCCAGGAAAGAGTCGAGGCCATGTTTCTGCATGCCTCTTGCCAGAATGAATCCGCCCAGAAACAAAACAATGACTGAATCAAAGTAAGGTGCGAAGATCTCTTGCGGGCCGAACCCTGCAATGACAATCAGCAGAAATGACGAGATCAGAGAGGTGATGTAAAGAGGGATCACTTCTGAAACCCAAAGAACGACGGCTACCATGACCACAGCCAGGACCGTTCGCTGGCGCTGTTCGAGGGGACCTCCTATCCAGTAGACGAAGCAAGCCAACACTACGGCAATCACGAAAAATGCCGCCCGTCTTCTGGAGTTGACCGAATGATCTGTCATTTCTGAGTCTGGATTCATCACCTGTCTGTATTTTACTGACTAAAGGCTCTCTTCAAAACTACCTTTTCAAAAAAAACAATGGAGGTCAGTCTTACGGGTTAAGAAAAATCCCTCTGCCAGGGGGGCTTGGTGAGATCAGTCCTTGACGGAGACTGAAGGGGAAAGGCCAGGGAAGGAGCTTTCGGAACGAAGGAGATCTCTGTTGTTCAAGAGAGCTGCCTCGTAAACCTTTTTGGCAAAGCCGTTTTGCGGGGATTCTCCGTAAGTCAGGAGTTTGTCAACGGTTCCACTCCCACGGTTCCAGGCGTAGAGGGCCAGAGCCAGATTGCCTCGATATCGTTTCAACAGGTGATGGAAGTGCTGAAAAGCGAAAGAGATATTGGTTTCTGGCTGGTGGAGCTCGGCGGCTGTGACCTCCCCGTATTGCCGAGCTGTGCTGACCCAGATTTGGGTGAGTCCTCGAGCCTTTCCACCATCTCCGATGGCGTCTGGATTACCTCGGGACTCCGTGTGGATCAGTGAAAGCATGATGTAGGTCAAGAATTCTGGAGTTCTCAACAGCCGCCATTCTGTTCCCGCGCTATTCATGAATTTGTGAGCATAACGGTCCACCAAGGTCACAATGCTCGGATCCATTGAGAATTCGGTGGCCAGGTGATTGATGTGTGTCACCTGGCGGGCTCTGGCCTGGAGTGCCGCATTTTGAGTGTTGAGAGTCAGATTTTCGGAGCTGAGGCTCTCGTTGCTCTTCACCAGTCTCTCCACTCTACGGTCCAGTCTCTCGACCTGGTAAACCATCGAGAAGAAGCCCGTGAGAAAGGCCACGATGACGGCAAGGGCTAACGCCTTCAAGCCGTTCTTCAGGCTGCGAGCGAATATCCCTGGTGGGTTGCTCCTTTCGACCGGGTTCCTGAGCTCCACGTACGGTTCCATTTTTGTCATCTGTTACTCAGCCTTTGACCGCCTGGTCCTGTCACTTTGAAGAAAGGAACAAGGAAAGATAACAGGCGAGCGGTGTTCTAATTACGGCTTTCGACGACCTTGACGGATCGCCTGGGTCCTCATTGTGCAAACCCAGTCAACATCCTATAGGATGCCCCTGTCATCCGGGTGAAAACGGGGTGTTTCTGCGGATCAATTTCGAACCCAAGGGCTCAGGGATTTCTACCGAGACTCACCAGATTGGCAAGAAGTCGATAGGCACCGGGAACGCCTGCCGGCAACTCCCGCCAAAGTCCAAGACCTACGTATATCCAGCGTCCTTTACCATGCCGTGCTTCCACCAGAGAGCCCAGCTTGGCGCCTGAATTGTACTCAAAGGGATCTTCTATCGAGAGAAGATCCCGGTATTGCGTCGCTTTCTCGCCCAGGAAATAGAGCCCCCTTTCCTGAACCCAACCCTGCCAATCCTGGCCGGAAATTTCATTGGGGGTAAGGAAAACAGGATGTCCCGGTTCCATGACAGTCACAGGAGCGTTCTCGTCAGTCACCCGGCCGCGCCCCACCTGTACCGGATAAGGCGCATAGAGACTGTGGGTCATTTGACGGCGTCCATCGAGCCCTTCGATGCGGTCATTGAATTCAAACTTGTTGTACTGGACGATTAACGTCCCACCTTCGGCGACCCAGTCCAGTAAACGGTAATTATAGGTCTTTAAATCCTCTCGATTGAGATAGGCTCGAACGCCGGTGATAATCACATCGTAGGCCCCAAGTTCACCGAAGGCGAGGGCCTCATCGTTGAGAAACGTAAAATCGAAGCCCAGCTGGTCGAGTGCCTCTGGAATGCGGTCCCCCACCCCCATGATGTAACCAATTTTCAAATTGGGTTCAATCTTCACATTTACCGTCTTGAGGGTCAGGCGGGAAGGATGATAGAGATGGCGACGTTGAACGTGGTGGTAGTCGATCACCTGAAATCCCTGGTCGTAGGTCACTCCCTCAAGTTGGGCCAGGGCCTGGATTTGAAACTCGCCCTCCGGGAGCGATTCAGAGGCCGTTATCAGGAATTTCTTGGTTACCGATTGGTCTTCATGGTTGAAATCGAGCTGGACCTCTTCAGGGGACACCATCCATCCCGGTGGCGGTTCCAGGCGAAGGACTCCGGAGACTGCCGTGTGCCCGCTATGCAGAGCCGTGACCCTGACTTCATGCCCTTTCCTGGCCTGCTCAACGGGGATCACGTTGATCTCGGGAGACACTCTTAGCGATACCCTGGGGACCACCATCAGTTCATGGCGCTGCTCGCCTCCTACCCAGGGACCGGGGTAACGATGCTGGGCGAGACCATCGACGGAACTCTCAACACCGCTGCTTCGGTAGAGGAGTTCGACGGTCACTGCCGGTGGACTCCAGGGAAGACCGGCATCCTCGGGTCTCAGGAGTCGGTAGCGAGACGAGGACGGAGGACGGGTCCAGTAGGGACGAGTCAATTCGGCCTTTCCAGAGACCGTGATCTTGAAACGATGGTGGAGTACCTGATGAGATGGGATCACGTCGGGAGTAGTGTCCAATTCCCGGGTTGACCAGCCTGCAGGGGTTGTGACCTGGATGGCATTGAGGGAAACGGGATCAGAACCTCCGTTGGTCACGGTCACGACCAGTTCGAATTCTTGTCCCGGTATCACGGTGCCGTCGTCTACCAGGGCCTCAATCGAAATCTGGTGAGCCAGGCGCAGGGCCTGTCGAAAGTCTTTCTCTTTTTGATCCAACATGAAAAGGATCTGGAATTTTCCGGATTCATCCAATCCACTGGCGAGAATGTCGGCTTTTAAAGTCTGAACTCCCTGCAAGCCCTGTGCTAAATAAGGAGCCGTGAACTGAGGCGAGGCAGGATGATAGGCAGCGATAGCATCCTGTATGTGTTGCTCAATGGCTACCAGGGCACTATGAAGGAAGGGAACGGTCACTTCAGCATCGTCAGCATGGGACTCAATTGCGAAGAGACTGGTGTCAATTCCATCATAAAGATCATTTTCCGGAGCCTGAACCTCAATGGACGAGTCCTCCAATTTCCACCGGGATGAGTTTTCACGGGGCAGGGGAATCAACTGCCCCATCCCCTGACAGCGGTGATAGGCGCGCTCTTCCATACCTACCTGAAAATAAGTTTTTCCCAGCAGCGGATCGAAAAGTCCGGATTGCATGGCGACGACAGGGGCATCCTGGCCGCTTTCATCTCGACGGGCCCGTTGGTAGATCTTCTTGGCCAGCCAGGGATACAACCCCTGTTCGATCTGTTCTGGAAAGCGGTCCTTATCGGCCGCGGCCCGGAACGCCTCCAGGGCGATCCTGGCAGAGGCCTGATGATGTTGACCACCCCCGGTTCCGGTCAGAGGAAGAGTCGTAATGATCTGGGGACGAAAGGTACGGATGACACGAACGACATCCCGCAGCATCTCTTCCTTATCCCACTTTTCCAGGGTTTCCTCAACGCTGAAGGAATATCCGAAGTCGTAGGCACGAGCGAAAAACTGTCGGGTCTGATCGTATCGATGCATCGACATGAGTTCTTCGGTACGAAGGATGCCCAGTGCCTCGAACAACTCCGGTCCTATCTCATTCTGCCCGCCGCTTCCCCGGGTCAAAGTCAACAGGCCTGTTTGAAATCCTCGCCCTCGGCTCAGCATGACCAGCAGAGGATTGTCCTCGTCATCGGGATGGGCGGTAATCTGAAGGAAGGTGGCGGTCACGGGCAATTTCCTGAGAGCAAAGGCCAGCCCCAGCGCCCCTTCATCATAGGCCAGAGGCGCCGGTTGGGCCGAGACCTCTGTCATCCAAAGGGGTCCACTCCAGAGAGTTATCAGGAAGACCATCAAACGTGCCAGGGATGCCGTTGGGTTCATGTTGGTTGCGACCTCAATTTCGGGGTTTTACATTAATCCGCTTGGTCAAGAATTTCCTGGTAGTAGGCCTCGTATTTAGGGATTATCTTCCGGCTGTCGAAGTCATGGAGGACCCGTTCTCTGGCTCTTCTTCGGAAGTCGGCATATAATTCAGGGGACTCAAGCAGTTCCAGGGCCTTGGCCGCCATTCCCTCAACATCGCCAACGGGAAGGAGAAAGCCCGTTTCTCCCTGGGCAACGACTTCAGGGAGACCTCCCAGATCGGTCCCGATTACCGGAACCCCAAAAGATTGGGCCTCGAGAGCGGCCAGGCCGAAACTCTCCTGTTCACTCGGCAACAAGAATAGTTCCGCACAACTCATAAGTTCTTCCATGTAGTCCTGTTCTCCCAGAAACAAAACGTGATCCGAGAGATTCAATTCTCTGACTTGCTGCTGAACCATCGGTCGGTCCGGCCCCTCGCCGACGAGAATCAGCTTCGCCGGGATACGTTCCTGCACCCTGGCGAAAACGCGGATCACGTCTTCGACCCTTTTGACCGGGCGAAAGTTGGAGGCATGCATGAGAAGCTTTTCTCCCTTGGGTGCAAAATGCCCCAGCGCACAGTCATTGGAGTCGCGACTGTAACGACCGGTGTCGACAAAATTATGAATCACGCGAATCTCACGAGTGATGTTGAATTCCTGGAGAGTCCTTTGCTGGAGGTAATGGGAGACCGCCGTGACTCCGTCCGATTCCTCAATATTGAACTTGATCACCTGGTAGAACGATTTATCAGCTCCGACCAGAGTGATGTCGGTCCCGTGAAGAGTGGTGATGGTTTTGACTTTCTGAGAGCGAAGCATCTGCTTGGCCAGATAGGCGCTGGCCGCATGGGGAACCGCATAATGGGCATGTATGAGATCCAATCCGTATTCCCGCGCCACGTCGACCAGTTTGGTCGCCAGTGCCAGTGCATAGGGAGGATATTTGAAAAGAGGGTAGGAGGCGACCTCGACCTCATGAATGAAAAGGTTTTGATTGAAGGTGCCCAGCCGGAAAGGTGTGGCATAACTCACGATGTGAATCTCATGCCCCTTTTCAGCCAACCCCAGGGCCAATTCCGATGCCATCACACCACTGCCGCCGTGAGTGGGATAGCAAACAATGCCGACCTTCATCTCCGGACTCCCAGAGGTAAGGCATTCGCACATTCCGGTCCGAAGAATTCGACGGGATCATCCACACGGAGAGGTTCTCGCACCAGAAAGGCCTCGCCGTAGGGCACGCCAATGGACGATCCATAACGCTGGGCACGAATCACGATATTTTCCAAAAATTCCGGTTGGCTGATCAACGTTTCTTCCTCGCCGAAACGCTCCTTTTCTGGATGGTGAAACTGAGATCGGTAGCTTCGAATCGCCTCCATTTTGCGCTGGTGGCACTCCGTCACATCAACCACAAAGGAAGGCTCGAATTCAAACCAACAGGGATAAAAGATCACGGTACGCGGCCGGTATGCCTCCTGACCTGTGTCGATCTGTTTCAAGCCGGCCAGGAACGCGGCTTCCTGAATCAGACGAGAAGCATGGTAGTGATCCGGATGTCGATCTTCCCAGTAGGGAGCTAGAATAATCTTGGGCCGGCAGGCCCGAATGACGCGAAGGATCTCCAGTTTGCTTTCTCGATCGGGCGTGATATTCCCATCGGGCATATCCAGAATCTGGTGAAAGGAGAGCCCCAGGATCTCGGCTGCGTCGTCAAACTCATGACTTCGGATATCCGGGGATCCCCGGGTCCCCAGTTCTCCCCGGGTCAAACACGTTATTCCGGTGGTGTGGCCTTTGAGAGCGAGTTTGATCAACGTCCCCGAACAAAAGAGTTCCACATCGTCCGGATGAGGGCCAAAGGCCAGTAAATCAAGCTCCATGAATTTCAGATTTCACCACAAAGACACGGGTTGATGCAATGGGTTCCGGTGAAGGCAGGGTGTCGCATTCAAGGAGGCAAGTGGCGAGACACTCAAGAAGTAAAGTAAATGGTGGAAGAGATCTCTCGGCCTTCGAGAAGGCCAGAGAAGATGAGGGTGGAAAAGAAGACCAAAGGAGGGGCCTTGAGGCCCTCTCCCAGGCGTTGACCCGTGAGGTCATCCTTCGTCAGTGGGCAGCGCTGGACGGATCATCCAAGGCCGCGCCGAACCGTTCTTCTTCACGCTGTTTGACCGCTTCGATACTGATCGCACCTTCAAGCTGTCCTGATGTGTCTGTGATTCGATTGTCATCGTTGCACAAAGACGCGTCATTCTTTTCAATCCACTCTTCATACTCGGAGGGAACCTCAGCTTCCTGGTAAATGGCATTGACCGGGCACAAAGGCACGCAAGCATCACAATCGATGCATTCATCCGGATTGATGATCAACATGTGGGGATCTTCGATTTCGTGGAAACAGTCTACCGGGCAATCAGCTACACAGTCCGTATAGCGGTTGCTTGCACATCGATCGGTCACAGTGTAAGTCATTAATTTCTCCTTCTAAGAAAGATGCTTCTGCCAAACCCCTGTTACCATAGCAAGGGAATAAAACCCTCGTCAACCGCCCATGCCAATGCGTTACGGGAGGATGATAGAAGATGGGGTATGACAAATCTAAAGGGTTTCCGATCTCATGATTAGCCAGGGAGAGTGGTGAGAGACCGGAGCATTACTTCCGGTGCTGGCAGCTCCTTTACCGGACGTTCAAGACCTGATGGACAACTCTCTGCGGCTGGTGCTAAAATGCCTCACTTTGTTTCGAGTCCCCATCGTCTAGCCTGGCCTAGGACATCGCCCTTTCACGGCGAAGACACGGGTTCAAATCCCGTTGGGGACAAATCCCTCTCAGGGCTGGCCCTTCTTTTCTCTGGTGACCTTCTCCCACACTTCGTCAACGGTGCGTCCTGACAGTTCCAGTAATCTCTCTTCTCCCAGGTGATTTTTGCTTTGAACATTTCGGTGAGGGACCTCTTCCTGGATCAGTTCAGTCCATCGCAGAAAAGCCAGCTCAGCTACCTGCTCTGCATGGTCTCGGTCTAACCCGGAGGCCAGGGCTCCTTGACAATCATTCTGTTTAGCTCCTCTTGCTCCATTCCACCGCTCCGGAAATTCCGACTGCCTCTGGCAGACTAGACCGGGGCATTAACCGATTCAGTGGCTATCCTGACCTTGAAATCGAGAACTGGTGCCCGATAGACTGCCCTGGACGACCCTCGCCATATTTATCTCCTCCACCGAGTGCAGTACGACTGACCTCCGTGCCTACAGGCTATGGGAACTTGCCTGTAGGATGACCTGGAAGAGACTCGTGAAACTTCGGATTCAAGAACTACAAAGGGAAAGAACTGCTGTTGGCGTTACCGATGGTCGAATAACGAATTGCACCGGTTTCATCGATATAAAACCAGCGGGTTCAGGTGGTACCCGGCGTATCGGGTCGTCCCCGTCCCCACCAGGTAAATTGGGAGTTGGCCGGACTGTCCAGGCTGAAGTTATAACCGTTGGCATCAGCTGAGCCCTTAACGATAAGGCCTGCGTTGACGAGTGGCTCGTCTGCATCCGCATACGCCCCGAATCTAAGGTGCTAGAGTTCCTGAGCTCCGGTCCAGTGACGCATATAGCTCATCGCACTGGCTTCGTTGCTGCCATTTCCGACTGGA
>JAZFRU010000152.1:0-7883 GCA_036445815.1 Acidobacteriota bacterium
CGTCCTCTGCCACCCGGACGCTCTTTTCATCCGTCGTAAGACCGTTCCATACGGTGACCAGAAGCACGTCGTTCCGTCCAATCGTATGCTCGGCAACTCCATCGACTACAGTGAAAGCCGATGGCGGTGGGTTCTCGCCATTTTGGAGACCGGCCTGGAGGTAGGAAGATCCATCCAGGGCTCCACACCATACCGAGACCCCCAGAAGGGAAACTGCGAGGGTTCTAAACGATCGATCTATCGCCATGCCTCTTCTTCTGTTGTCCTGCAAACGGCCCGCATTCATTCTTAGACAATCGGCCATCAAGAGCTTCACCTGGCACACAACTCTGTGACCTGAAGCATATCGTGAAATACCGACATCTATCCCGCATTTCTCACACCTTCTCGTCACGAAGCGGTGCAAGGGCCGGCCTGACAAGTCCGCGACCGAAGCCCCCGCAAATGCACTGTACGGTACGTTGGAGGAGGCCGAGGGGTACCCGTCTTGCGGGTCGTGCAACACCGTCAGGGTGGATCATTCTTCGCTTCGCTCAGATGAAGGCGGCTTCGCTTCGCTCAGATGAAGGCGAGCGCCGATGCAGTAGAGAGTGTGAGAAATGCGGGTTAGGCCTCCAAAGAACGGATAGTGCACTTCTTGCCACTCCCTGCATGACCACACTCATGCACCAGTACAGCATCCCGTACCTGGTTGCGGCTGGTCGGGGCGGACTTACCTTGACTGAGGCAAAGCGTCGACTGTAATGGCTTGGGAGATAAACAACGAGGCATTTTCACCCAGGTCGGCCGTTCTCATCTCCTGGACCCGATTGCCCTGCCTGTCGTACAGAATTCGGACGACAGGACGAAACAAATTATGGCGATTCACTTCGACAACCTGGCCAATCTCACCAGAATTAAGTTTTACATACTCGTTGTAGGGATAAAGAGTAAAACTGTTCATCAAAGACTTGACGATTCGGTCGGAGAATAGCTTGACGCCGTCAGAGGTCAACTGCCGCAATGCCTCATAGCCGGTCATGGCAGCCCGATAGGGCCGCACGTGAATGCAGGCCTCAAAAATGTCCGCCACACCAAGAATCTTGGCTTCCTCAACGATGGCATTCCCAGGTAAACCCAGTGGAAAACCTGCCCCATTCTCTCGTTCGTACACCTGACTCACAATCTCCACCAGCCAGGAATAGTCCGGGCCCAGGCTCCTCAAAATGTCAGCACTTTGCTGAGGGCGCTGGCGCAGCAGTTCCACTTCATTCCGATTCAAGCCTCCCTCCTTGTAGATCAAATTTTGGGGCAGCTTGACGGCACCAATTTCATGGAGGAGTGCCGCCACCCCTACCTTCTGCAGTGATTCATCATCAAAGTTCGATGTTTTGGCCATCGTCATCCCGAACACCGCAACATTCACACAATGGTTGCTCAAAGAAAACGGTTGCGCCCTGTCAGTGGACTTGAGAAGGAGATCTATGCTGGAATCCAGTGACGCCCCCAAAGAACCGACCAGTTTGCCCGCCGCCTCAACGTCAGGGCCTTCCCCTCGGTCCGCCTTCCTGATCGAATCCAGGACGAATGCCTGACTTTCGTCGTACAAATCGCTGGGATCGGGAAGGTTAACCGACTCCTGCCCCCTCATTTGCTGCAAGTCGAGTCTGGCCAGATCCAGTTCCGAATACTCAACCCTGGGACGGTTCTGTTTTCTGGGCACTGAATACTCCGGTTCAGGACGAGCCTGTTTGCTGGGCACCGACTTCTGAGAGGGTTTGAGACCAAATTCCTCCAAAATATCATCGATGCCGGTCGGCCCCAGTGGGGGAGCCGGTGTGACCGGCACTGGTAGAACCTTCTTCCGGGCGGTCTGGTTCTTCTTCGCGGCCTGCTTCGTAACTTTCTTCTTCGTCGTCTTCTTCGAGGCCTTCTTTTTCGCGGCTTTCTTCCTGCCTGGCTTGGATTGTTTTTTCAGTTTCTGCTGCTCGTACTCTTCCAGGTATCGGTCTATTTCCGTGACGCCGCCATCTCCTGCAACAGCCGGTGAGGGTTCTTTCGGCCGGGAGGCCTTGAATGCAAGTTTAATGTGCTTTTTAAACAGGCGCGCAGAAACCGGCTTGTGGAGGCATTCCCCCGTGAACAAACCGGTTGGAATTTCTGCATTCGCAATTTCCTCCGGAAAAGCAACGCAGATACAAGGGATGTGCGCCGTTTCCTCGTCATTTTTGATTTTCTCGCAAAGTTCAATCCCAGTGAGTCCAGAGAGTTCAAGAGAAGTGACGACCAGGGCAGGCTTCGCCTTCCTGACCATCCTGAGAGCCTGTTTCCCATCATCAGCCCGCACCACCTGGTAGTCCCAGGCCTCCAGCAGGTTACTCAATCGGTCCAGTTCAGCTTGATCCTTCTCAACAACCAGGATGATCGCATCTCCCTCAGGAACTTCTGGATCCAGTCTCCCCTTATCCCGGCCGAGATCGCCACCACGGCGCAGGAGGGAAGTGTTCCTAAAAGGCACCGACATACCCTCGACAAGAATGAATGGAATTGGCTAACTTCCCCACCTGACGCTTTCGCTTCCTGGTAGCGGGCACTCTAAAGTCGGAATACCGGGAGAGTGGAGTTGCAGTTGAAGCGGCCCACCTACCCCCCTGACGACAGGTCGTCATAGGTGATTGCCTTGGTAATATGTCTGGACGTATTTTTATGCAGATCAATTTCCTGATCTCCCTCGAGTTGTTTTCCGTCGGCATCGTAGAGAAGCTGGACTCGAGGGCGCAACAGGTTGGTGTGATTAACTTCAACGACTTTTGCTATCTCCCTTGTATTGAGGATTACATACTCATTATAGGGATACAGGGAAAAGCTTTTCAACAAGGCCTTGACGATGTGTTGAGAAAAGCTCTGACTGCTCACGGTGGTCAACTCGCAAAATAAGTGATATCCAGTCAAGGCTGCGCGGTGTGGTCGCTTGTGGATGCAGGCTTCCAGGACATCAACAGCCCCCAAAATTTTTGCTTCTTCACGGATATCCTTCCCCGTCAACCCGAGAGGCATCCCGCCCCCATCCTCTCGCTCGTACACCTGCTTCACCGTCTCTACCAGCCACTTGTAGTCTGGCCCCAACTCGCCCAGAATTTCCGCACTGTAAAGAGGCCGCTGGCGCACCTCGGCACTGACCTGTTCGGGATCGTACATCACCTTCTTGGCGAACTTCACCACCCCGATCTCGTGCAGCAGAGCCGCAACTGCCACTTTGAGCTGCCTTTCAGGAGTGCACTGGAGCGTTTGGGTCAACCGCACTCCCAGGATGGCCACATTGACACAGTGGGTACTTACAGCAAATTCCTGACTTCTGTCGGTGGCGGCAAGCAGCAGCCTCGAATCCACCGACACAAGATCAATCATTGATTGGACCAACCCGCTCAGACCATCCATGTTGGGAAGCAGGCCATTTTCAGCCAGCTGAATGGCTTCCAGAACCAATTCTACGGCCTTCTGGTAGAGTTTTCCGCTCGGATCTTCTATTTCTTTCTCAACAGCAATGGCTTCTGCTGGAGGATCCAGGGATGGTTGGGGATGGAAGGCTTCTCCGTCCTCTTCAGTGAGCTGGTTCAGCAGGGAAGGAGCCTGGGCTTCTCCTTTTTCCCTGGATCTGGAGAGGATCTTCTCATGAAATTCCTCGAAAATGTCCTGGATCCCCTCAGCAGTCACGCGTTCTGATTGCTGCACATCCTCTGAAGCCAACGCCAGATGATACTCATCCAAATAGGAGTTAATGGCGGCTTCTGTCTTGCGTTTCTTCTTGACCTTTCGTTTCACGTGAGACTCTTACAACGGCCCAGGGAGTGCCGGAAAGGGGGTGAAGAGGTTAGAAAACCTGTTTGATAATCTCTTCAGTGATGCTTTCCACCTTCTGTTGCGCCCCTTCCATGAGACACAAATCACAGATGTTATTGATTCTGCGCGGAACACCCTGGCTGATCTTGAAAATCAGAAAAAGAGCGGCATCAGAAAACATCTGCTCCTCGCTGCCCGCCCTCTCCAGACGATACTTGATGTAATTAACAGTATCGTCACGCTCGAACCGGCCCAGGTGAAACTTGATGGCAATTCTTTGATCCAACTGAGGGTACTTCTTGATGTGGTCAGACAACTCCGGTTGGCCGACCAGTTGAATGTTCAGGAGGAAACGATCTTCCAGCTGGATGTTGAGGAGTAAGCGGAGTTCTTCAAAAACCTCCGGGTCATCAATAATCTGTGCTTCATCGATGATCAGGATGTTAATTCTCTCCCTTGCGACATTTTCATAGAGAAAGTCGGATAGTTCACGAAAACACTCAATTCGACTTGCCCTCTCACCCCCTTGCCCAAATTGATGCAGGACTTCTTCCAGGAACTCTTTCCCGTCAAACATCGGGCAATTGATGATCGCCACCTCGTAGTCAGCCCCAAGATTCTTGACCACCGTCCGGATCAGATGCGTCTTTCCACATCCGTATTCACCCGTCAGCAGAGAGCATCCTTTCTCCTCGCTAATCGCATAGAGGAGCTTCCGAAGCCCTTCTCGGTGTTGATCTGAAGGATACAAAAAACGCGGGTTAGGCGTGTTTTCAAACGGCTTGTCTGTCAATCCCCAGTAGTCTAGATACATAAGATCAACGTTCTCAAAAGGGCCGAGAGGTTCCTGCTCCCCCCATGAGTCTTGGAGCCTCCTACCCGTTTCAGTCTATCAGATTCGGTTGACACCATATGACCAAGCACAGCCCACCCCGCCCCGCCGTCTTCAACAATTCCCGCATACAGCTTAAAACCGGGGGAATCAGGCCCCGGGGGCATTCTAGCGCCCCACAGTTTGCACCAATCCATCTCGGGTTAATTTGTATCCGTCGGACAAGGTCTCTTCCACCTTGCTGCGGTAACCCTTGACTGACCAACGGCGCTCCACAAAACCGAAGAGAATATGACTGCGGACCCGAGGTCGTTCTTCAGATTCCAAATAACACTGGAGAATCGTTTCACGAATTTCATCCTCATCCTGGGCAAAGAGATGGTCCAGGGCAGCCAATCGAACATCATCCGCTTGATCCTCCAAGAACAGTTTGATGGTGCTCAACAACTCAGGCGTCCCCAATCCTTCCAACAAGCGGATCAGTTGGGCCGTCGGATCTGAACTGGCCGGAGGACTTTTCCAGTGATCCATCAAAACTTCATTCATTCTTTTGGCGAACTCCTGTTCGTCAACGGAGTGCCTCAGAGCCTTGACGGGCCAGAAAAGCTGCCTTTCTCTCTTCAAGAACCTGAGAATGGGCGGGACGGCCTCTTCCCCCATCTGGACGATCCACGAGAGCACCTCCTGTTTTTCCTCCTCATCCTGGCCGGAAGGATCAACATTGATGGTAAAGCGATCCAGTAACGCCAGAATGGATTCGGGGGTGCCCATTTCGCGGAGCCGAAGGGCGGCATTCATCCGGGTAGCCGAATCCCCGTGGGGTTCCTTGACTTTCTTCCGAAACCGTTCGACCTGCTTTTCCGGTGAACTGCGAAACAACGACAGTAAGTCCATGGTGATGACGAGAGAATCCAGAAGGGACAGATGATCAGCCGGTCCGCTATTTCAGACCGTATCGCTTCATCTTCTTGATCAAGCCCTGACGGCTCAGCCCGAGCTTGACGGCCGTGCGAAGCTGGTTATTGTGGCACGCCTCAAGCGCTTCAATTATCATTCCTTTTTCCAACTCTTCCACGGCATCGGCCACCACCTCTTTGAGTGAGTGCTCTCCCTTTCGAACTGATCGAATGCTCTTCCGAATGGCTTCTGAAAGATCTTCTTTCTTGATGGCTCGCCGACGACAGGAAACGACGAGTCTTTTGACTTCATTCTCGAGCTCTCTGACATTTCCAGGCCAGTCGTAGCTGATCAAACTCTCCAAAGCATCTCGTGAGAATTGCTTCTCACCTTTTTCCATCTCGCTGGTGTACTGGGCCAGATAATGGTTGGCGATAAGAGGAATGTCACTTCTCATTTCCCGCAAAGAGGGCATTTTCAGGTGTATGACCTTCAACCGATAGAACAGATCCTCACGGAAGTTGTCCTTCTTGATCTCCTCTTCCAGGTCTTTGTTGGTCGCCGCCAACACTCGGACATCCACCGGAATAGATCTGCTTCCTCCCACTCTTTCCACGACATTCTCCTGCAGAGCACGAAGGATCTTGGCCTGGGCAACCAGGCTGAGATCTCCGATTTCATCCAGGAACAGGGTTCCTTTATCGGCTAACTCGAATTTTCCGGCCCGCCGCTCGACTCCGGTCGCCACTCCCTTCTCAATCCCAAACAGCTCACTCTCGAGAAGACTTTCGGGCAACGCAGCGCAATTGATCGTCACCAATGAATGAGGGGCACGAGAACTCCCATAATGGATGGCCTTTGCCACCAGTTCCTTCCCGGTGCCGCTTTCCCCCACGATCAAAACATTGACGGTGGAATCGCTGATCTGCTCTACAAGCCTGACCACCTTCTGGATCTTTTCATTGGTACCCAGGATGCCTCCGGTGGCAAACTTGTCAATAACCTCTTTCCGCAACTGGGTGTTTTCCTCGACCAGTTCATCTCGATGTTCCTTGAGCCCCTGGAACATCTGGGCCGTTTCAATCGCGACGGCCGCGTTGGTCGCTAACGCCTGAAGGATGTCCTCATCGTGTTCAGTGAAGGCTCCATTCTTCTTGTTTAAAACCTCAAAGGCTCCAATAATCTCACCCTCGTAGTTTTTTAATGGAACAGCCAAGATCGAACGAGTGCTGTACCCGGTCTGTTCATCAATCTGCGGGTAGAACCGAGCATCCTGATCACTATCGTTGACATTGATGACCTCTCCATTCATCGCCACAGCCCCGGCGATTCCAAGGCGGGCATCAAAACGAATCTCCTTACTCCCCATGGCCACCCGGGACCATAATTCCTTTTTTCCGGGATCCAACAGAAAGATAGTGGCACGATCGGCTTCCACCAACCGGGCGGCCTCGTTCGTGATGAGGTCCAACAACTTGGCTGGATCTCTGTTGGAATTCATCTTCTGGCAAATTTTGAGTATCGCCAGGAGCTTCTTTTCCGGTGGAGACGAATCTGCCGGAGTCACAGTTGGCTTCTTAGGCATTGATCTTCAATGAGACTCGGAGTCTGGACAAGTTTCAGAACCGAAAGAACGTTACTCTTACTCACTCACGGGCCTGTTGAGTCTAAAACGTTTCCCCTTTCGTGTCAACGTTAGTTTACACGAAGAGGGTCGATCAGGATGGCCCTCACGGCGCCCCTGAGGCCTCCCACGCTCCGGAGGCCGCTCACAAGTCTGCCTTTCTCACACCTTCTCGTCACGAAGCGGCGGAAGGGCTGGCCTGACAAGGCGCACGACCGAGACCCCCGCAAACGTACTGTACGGTACGTTGAGGAGGCCGAAGGAGTGCAACACAGTCAGGACGGATCATTACGCCGATGCAGTAGAGCGGGTGTGAGATAGGCAGGCTAAAGAGCGGCCGCTACAAGATGGGCCAACCTGAAAGGTGAAACACGTAGGTCGAGGTCAGGGGCTAGGGGTCAGGGGTCAGCGGTCAGGCCTTTCACAGCCTGGAAGGACGAAGAAGAGTAGGCAGGCGCACCGCGAACTGAAAGGCTCCCGAAAGGAGTTCCGCCACCTGAAAAGGAAACCGGGGAAGCCCATTCAAAGGCCCTCCGAGGCGCACGGTGGCCTGAATCGGATCAGGCCAGCGCAGACAGATCCCCATCAACTCAGAAGTGTTGCGGGGATTTTTCAGCGTGGAACGCCTGAAGTCGTCATCCTCCGCCCCCCACTGGTTCAGAAGCGCCGGGACTAACCATCGCGGCAGGCGCCTTGCTCTTGGGGCCAGTG
>JAZFRU010000153.1:0-4239 GCA_036445815.1 Acidobacteriota bacterium
GCGCTTTGGGGGCCGGGTTCTGTCCATTGAAGCTCAGCTTTTTGATAATAACGATGATAGTTATCTCGTATTCCCAATCCCACCGAGTAGGCCACCATCAAGAAGACCGTGAATACCACGGTTAGAATGACCACCAGGCCCACATAATGCGTCCACGCCATCAATGACTTATTCTAGTGTAAGAGGAACGGATATGGGAGAAATTCCGGGCTAGCCGGGGAGGATGTTGGGCGCAACCGACTGAGGATTCATGGTTGCCACAAAGGGAAGATCACGGTAACTGCCTCGAAAATCCAGGCCATAGCCAATCAGGAACTCATCGTATACCTCGAAGCCAACGTATTTGATGGGAATCTCGACGAGTCGCAGTTCTGATCGATTCAACAGGGCACACACGGCCAAGGAGGCGGGTTTCCGATCGAGTAGGACCTGGACCAGATAGTTCAGAGTGAGCCCCGTGTCCACGATATCCTCTACCACCACCACGTGCCGACCGGTGATGCTTTCCTGCAGATCCTCGACAATTTCAACCTCACCGGTGAAGGGTTTTTGATAACGGCTGACCCGAATAAATTCAGGGGAAACTGGAAAAGTCAAATTCTGGACCAGGTCTCGAGTAAAAGCGTAAGCCCCCTCAAGAATACCCACTACCACAGGGTTCTTGTCATTGTAGTCTCGGCTGACCGCTTCGGCCAGTTCCGTGACTCGTGAAGAAATCGTTTCTTCGTCATAAACAATCTTACTGACTGGATCGGGAGCGCCGTCAGGTGGGGTATAGGTGGACAAACTCATTGTAGAACTCCGAACTTGAAAAGCAGCTTGCGATAGTCTCTGCCATAGAGAATCTTGATTCTGATGTCAGGGTACAACGCCCGAAGCTGTCTGATCTTCTGGTTCTTCTTGGTGACAAGCCTCTGTTTCATCGTGGTGATTTCAACGAAAAGATCGAACTGAGGAAGGTAAAAATCGGGCGTCATACTCTTCACCACACGACCCTGTTCATCCCACTTCAAAGGGAAACAAACGGATTCATACCTCCAGTCGATACTATAGAAGTCCAGAAACCGAGCCAGCTCTTGCTCACTTTCATGAGCGAAACAAGGAACGGCCCACGAGTTCTTTGTCATGTCGCGGTCCCCTTGTACCAAAAGACACTGACAGGGGGAGGCGTGGGCTGCTGGCCTATGACCAGCGGGTTTCACGTTTCATGTTTCACGGTTAACGTCCCCTAACCCCTGATACCTGCTCTCCTTTTGTTAACCGGCAAGCCCAGCGGTCAGCTCTCCTGACTTCTTCTCGTTAAACATGAAACGTGAATCGTGAAACGGGGGTACGAAGTGCCCCTATTCGACAATTTTGGGAGGAATGGCGGAAAGGAACTGCAGCGTATTGTTTCCAAAGAAGGCCTGCCCCACCACCGGTCGGGTGGATTCCACCACAATATGGCCTCCAATCAAGTCAGCGGTTTCCGGAATGAGATCTTCGACGAGCTGGGAGGTGCGTTCGTTTTCGGAAAGACTCAGTGATTTTTCGCCCACTAACGTTCCCTCTCGATCGAATACCTGGACCGTAATCTGAGCGGAGCTCGCATTGGGATTGTACAAGGCGATTCCCGTAAACGTATCCGTCGATGCATCTTGTGGATTGGTGGCTCCGTTGGCCACCTGGCTAAAAACGGCCTTTTCAAAGAGCGTGGTCTGGAGAGGTAGCCCGGCTGCGAAATCCACCTGATTGGCACCCGAATCCCCAAACATCACGTCCCCAATAACTCCAGGACCATCGGTGACGATCTGGATCGAACCGGTCGTCAGAATCGAGGAGTCCGGGGGACCGATTCCAAACAAATCACTGACGAATATCTGCCGGGAGTTGTCTGAAGGCAGGATAAAGGGCAGCAGAAGAGGAAGCGGAGTGCCGTCATCGAGAAAACCCGCGATCGCCACTTGACGAGGATCCTCGGAGGTATTGACCACCTTCAGGCTGGTGAATACCCCGTTTGCCGTTCCCCCACCATTGGCCAGCTGAGCCGAGTAAAGCGTGTTCCCCTCGTTCCCGAAAGAGGCATTGAATCCCAAAAGCGTATCCTCTACTTCAATCAATGCAAACCCCACCGCACCCGGCCCATCGACGTCGACTCGAAGGTAGCCATTGGAGAGGGGCGAGGACAGATTGAACAGACTGTTCACGTTCTGGAAGAGGCGTCCCCATTTGGGCAACTGGACGGAAACCGGCTGGGCAACCGGCAGGCCGGACCTATCAAAGAGCGAAAAGGTCAAGGCGATCGCCTCGTCATTGGGGTTGGCAATGGCCAGGGAGGTGACGGCGTCTTGAGGCCCTGAACCGAAGGTCGGGAATCTGTCCGGAAAGGTGTCCGGCCCGTCGTACAACCGGGTGAAGAATAACACCTTGGATTGTTCCGAAAAGGCCAGGGCCCCATCCATTTTGGTGACCGGTCCGGCCACCCCATTGCCAAACTGGAAAAAACTTCCCAGTTCAGAGGTGTTCGAGACCATCCGAAGCCATCCATCCTGAATCACATCGAGATCAAGACCAAAGAATTGTCGTCCCAGTTCCGCCAACTGGTGCTGGCCTTCCACTGACCGAACGGTCACATCGGAAACGCCATCCACTGACAGGAGTTCTCCATCACTGGCTCGACCTTCAATCAAAACTTCCGCTCTTCCCGGCGCGAGATTGGTGATGGCAAAGCCTGAAAAAGTCTCTGCATCTCCACTGAAGAACGGAAAGAAGAACTCATTGTTCGAGGCCTGAAAAAAGATAACCTGTCCAGTCAGGTCAAATGAAGTCCCCAGAAACACCTCATAGATTGGTTCAGTCTGGAGAGAAAGCAGAGACTCCTGGGAGGAAAGATTAATCGGAGACCCGTCACTCAAAAGACCTGGGGTAAGCCCCACCACCGCCTGGACATCACCATCTGGAGTGATCTCAACCGTTTGATAGCTGAAGAGAATGTCCCCAGTCGAAAACAATGTCACGGAAAAGTGGTTTCCAGGTCTTCCACCCGGGTCTGAAAACTCCGGAACGTTTTCCCAGGTGAAGGTGACTCGCCCACTGTCCGAAGAGGCCGAAACTTCTCCCGACTCTTCTGGATTCAGATCAGTGAAAAGGGGTGCGATACGCGCCGGACCGGACAAGAAACGGTCTTCGTCCCGGGCTCCCGTACTCCCATCCGGAGCCCCAAAAGTGAGATTCCCATCGCTGTTGACGAAGACTTCGGTGTAGGTGGTGCCGAAAAAAGGAAAGGTGAATCCTTCGGGCAAATTGAACTGCAGAGATTCATCATCATTCAGCTCACCCAACAGCTTCAGGGGTTCATTGGCGGTCAGGTCAATTCCCATCACATCCTGGCCGGCCCCAACCGTGAGCAGGGTCTTCTCAGCAGGATCGTCAGCATCACTCCCCGACTCATTGGTCCCGTTGTAGTAATCCTTGGGAAAATTCGTGAACCTGGTGTCAAAGGGCCCCACGCCACTTGCGCCGGTGAAGAGCGGATTCAGGGGCTCCATGAATACGGCATAGCTACCCGGAATCAGACCGGGGATTTCATAACTTCCATCCGACCCCAAAAAAGAAGAAACCACGGAGACGACTTCCTGCTGAGACTCCTGGCCTTGCTCATCCACCCCCACAGCCACCACATTAGCGCCCTGAAAGACATCCCCCGTCCGCCGCCTGATGTTTCCCTGAATCGTCCCGGTACTGGTCGGAAAATCACTGGAAGGATACAGCCATGAGATCCAGGTCGTGTCGTCTCGAATCGGTGCATCCGGACCGTTGGGAAGGGCAAAGGGGAACATCAACGGCACCAGGACGTCATCGGTCGAATTGAAGTTAAAGGCGAGAGAACTGTTGATCTGGGTGTGGTCCAGACCAATCAAATGTCCGATTTCGTGAACGATCACCCGAGGAAACAAGCCTATTTCGCTGGCAAACGTGCCATTGAGGACCATCCATCCCGATAAAAACTCCCCGGTCTCCAGGTCGAAAACAGGCTGAGCGAATCCCAGAATATTTTCCTTGGATCCCACTCCAAACTGGTCGTCAATGATACTCCCGTCAGTATCGAAAATAACGGGATTCTCTGGCCTGGGCTGCCCCGTAAAAACGAAGGCTTCATAGTTATCTTTCCCGATGTCCATGTCCAGAATGCCTTGATCACTGAACATCATGGTCGATGTGGAGACATTCTCCAATTTCTGGAAGCCCTGTCGAACCAGC
>JAZFRU010000154.1:0-2281 GCA_036445815.1 Acidobacteriota bacterium
CCAGCTCCAAATCGTAGATCTCCGCGCCAGAGGGGGGGCCTGTTGTCCTCAACTGGAGTATTACCTTCTGCCCATCCGGCGAGATTCTGGGAGCTCCGTATGCCCGTTTCTCCTGGGTTACCAGAGATTCGGTTCCTGTGCGATCCACCCAGACAAGATTGTAACTGTACGTTTGATCGGGTACATAGATGAGTGTACCACTGGGCGAGAAGGCAAAATCCATCCAGCCATTTCCGTAGGATCTAACTCCCTGAAGCACTGGGACTGGACTTCCCGTGACCTCAAGACTTTCAGGGTCAAACGGCACAGCCAGTAGGTTTCCTGATGGTACTAACGAATAGATCAGGTGCCCAGTGGGTACGTAATGAGCATTAAGTGTACCCTCTTCGAGCAAAATCTTTTGTTCACCCGTTTCCAGTGACACCACCGCGACCTTGGAAGGGGGGCCGCCAGTATTAGTACCGATGTCAAAGAGTACGGCTTTCCCACCGGGTAGGATCGTCGGAGTGCCATAACCCGTTTCAGATCTCTGGTGGTCCACAGTGGCCAGAGTCTCCGGCTCGCCTCCACCTGCAGAGACACGGTACAAACCTGTAGGCGACCCGTACACGATGGTATCCTCAACCCAACTGCCACCCCACCCGTCGGCTTCTAGGTTGGCCAGGGTTATCGCTGGTCCCCCCTTCAGAGAAATTTTCTTCAGCTTGCTGTCGGCAAAAAACGCCAACCAGTCTCCATCAGGAGAGAAGAAATGATCTCCCCATGCGTCCTCGGTGCCGGGGATGGGGGTGGCCACGAAATCGTCCAGGGAACGGACATAGAGCTGTCTGCTGCCCTTGGTTTCCGCGAGATAAACAATGTGCTTTCCGTCCGGTGAGATAGCCAACTCATTGCCACCATCTTCCACCAAAGGTGCAGTTGATGAAGGGGGAATGACGAATCTGTTAAGTGACTGCTGCGGAGGTGGCGAGGGAGAGATGAGACTCCAGAGAGCCACGCCTATGGCGACTCCTACCAGGGCAACCACGCCCAAGGTGATGGTTGGTCTCCAGCGGGCAGGCTGTGGGGCACCCGCCAACCCAATCGCCGATGCCGTTGTCGCTCCAGTTAATGCCTCGTCAATGAGGATACGGGCACCATCAATATGCTGAAGACGTTTGCCAGGGTCTTTTTGTAAACACCGACCCATAAGAAACCGGATGGTGCTAGGAACAGTTGGCGACAACACATTCCAGTCTGGCTCACCTTCCAGGATCTTGGCGAGAGTGTCAGTGACTGTTTCTCCCCCGAAAGCTCGTCTTCCACTCAATAGTTCATACAGCACACAACCAAAGGCAAAAACATCGCTTCGTTTGTCCACCGCCTTGCCCCGTGCCTGCTCAGGGCTCATGTAAGCAGCAGTGCCCAGGATCATTCCGGCACGAGTCATCTCCTCGGTCAGGGTGGGAGATTGGGACATGTCAGCAGGAGAAATCTCCTCCTCAAACGCTTTCGCCAGCCCAAAGTCCAGGATCTTGACCTTACCTTCGGGTGTGACCTTCACATTGGCAGGTTTCAGGTCACGATGGATGACGCCTTTTTCATGGGCGGCTTCCACGCCTTCAGAGATCTGTCGGCAGACTTCCAGAGCTTCTTCGACGGGCAGTGGGCCTTTGGCAACACGCTCTTGCAGGGTTTCGCCTGGGACCAGCTCCAGAGCAAGAAAGCGAACACCATCCGCCTCTTCCAGGCCATAGATAGCGGCAATGTTGGGGTGATTGAGTGAGGCCAGCAGCTTGGCTTCCCGTTCAAACCTCGCTAAGCGTTGGGGGTCTTTGGTGAACTGCTCCGGTAGAACCTTAATGGCCACATCACGGCTCAGGTTGGTGTCCTCAGCACGATACACCACTCCCATGCCGCCCTGGCCGATCTTCTCGATGACTTTGTAGTGGGAGAGTGTCTTTCCAATCATGTTAGTTGTCGGTGGGGACGAGGCGTTTTAATTCCTCGAACCAGTTGAGGACGACGATCAACTCGGTCGGCACCAGATCCTGCTCACGCTTGATCATCAGGAAGCGCTGCCCGTCGGACGAGATGTCGTAGTTACGTCGTGCCCACGGCGGTCCTGGCAGAAAGCGCCCTTCAAATAGCAGACGCGGTGTCCCTACTGAGAGTTCCGGCTCAGTCTCGATGGCAACGGCCATCATCTTGTCGCCGTTGCGGTAGAAAAGTTCTCGGCTGTCCGGCGCCCACACGGGCTCGGTGCCGCCGCCGACCGAGATCTGCTTCGTCCCACGGGGGC
>JAZFRU010000155.1:0-4959 GCA_036445815.1 Acidobacteriota bacterium
ATCTCATCCCAGTAAATACACAAATTGGTCACGATTCGAACTTCCCGCGCCGATGAGAGGAACTTGCCGGTCAAGTCCACGACAATGGTCTTGGGCCTGCCAGCGGGCACCCCCATATCTTCAATGATGGTCTGCCAGACCCCTTGCTCATCTTTGACCTGAAGGGAGGGCAGAAGCAGGTCTTCTCCTTCTTGAGCCATCCTGACAAAGCTGCTGGAGTCCGGCCAGTCCAGCCAACCGTTGAGTACCAACAAGTTGTGGTCATGCTGGGCGGCTTCGGGACCGAAATCAAGCTCCAGCGCATGCCGTTCGGCAACCCCGGTGAAATCACGGCGGAACTGGTCCGGGTAGCGCCGATCCAGCTTGACGATGCGAGAAAGGACGTCCTGATTGCGGTGGTTTCGAGCCCCTACCGGATAGCGTCGATCCGTGACACCAAACAAACGGAACTCAGGGAAGGGTGGTGCCTTGAACTGGTCGCTGGTGAAGATGTCCATCTCCTGGGGGTGATCCACGGCCAGCAATCGAATCTGATCCAGGTAGGCCACTTCACGCAGTTCCTCGGTCAGCCGAATCTCGTAGTGGTTTCCCACTTGAGCTAACGATTCCCCCCTGATTTGAACGTATTCGTCATGATCCGTCTCCAGGTACCTGTTGTCCGCCAACCGAAAACCCAGAGGTGCGGCTCCCAGCATGTCGGTGATGAATTCGAACTCCTGGCCGTTCCAGGTGAAGACGGTCGGGCAGGAGCCGGAAAGGCGCTCTTTTTCCTGGTAGTGGAAGCCTTGCCGGGTGGCCTGTTGCGTCTCATTCTGGATCAGTCCGTTGGGCCAGATGATGCGAACCACATCGACTTTTTCGAAGGGCCCCAGTCCAAAGGAGAGGGGAACCCCGTGATAGGTTTTTTTCTGGTACCAGGAACCGCTTCTCACCTCGACCCGGGCAGATGGAGCCGTGCTGAGGTTGCGGACGCCGGTCAGGGACACCTCGAGCCAGTGATTCGAGCCCTGGGTGTTGTTGTGCAAGAGATGGATCTGGCCCTGGGCGGTGACCAGCGCCAGATCGACCCGGCCATCTCGATCGAAGTCCGCACCGGTCACACTCGATACCGACTCCAGTGGCATCAACACCTGAGCGGATCCAAATCGACCCTGCCCCTGGTTCTGGAAGGCCCTGTTGCCCACCACCAGGTCGACGACGCCTCGATTGGCCAGATCGGTCAGAAACACGGTCTCACTTGGGGCGGTGCCCACGCTCGTCTCTTGCAGATTGCCCTGGTGATTGAGCATGACCACAACCTGGGAATCCCGGACCGCGGCCAGGTCGGTCCAACCATCGTTATTGAGGTCAAGGGCTTCAAGGGAATGAACGCCCTGAGAGATGTCCAACAATGACTGCGCCTCATAGAGTCCTCCCAAACGGTCTCGGTACAGAGCCATCGGGCGATCTCGGTAGCTCACCACCAGATCGAAGACTTCCTTGTCCTTGATCAGGTCATAGACGGTGGCATCTACAGCCTCCCCGGGAAAAAAGGGAAACTGCCGGGTGTGGTCGGAAAATCCAGCATTCCCGTTGTTTCGCAGCAGTACCGACTGAGAACCCAGCAGGAAAAGATCCAGATCGTTGTCGTGGTCGAAATCCACCCACAGGGCCTTGGTGTAGTCACCGGCGGGAAACGCGGAGGAATATTTTTGAAAAGTTCCCTGAAGATTAACGTAAAGCAGCGGCCCCGAATCGGTGAGCGCACAAAGATCGGTAAAGCCGTCGTTGTTGAAGTCTCCCGCGGCAATCGAGTTCACCTCCCTGAGATCCTCCAATCCCGAAGGGGTCGGCGTCTCCTGGCCGTCTCTGTACAGCCGCACCTGCTGACGGGTCCAGGCCAGTAAATCAGGGAGAGAATTGCCGTCGGTGTCCATTACGGCCAGACGGGGATTTTCTCCTTCCATTCTTTTCCCCAGGAGCATGTCGTCAAAGACCAGGCTCGTGCTTCCTGCAACGGCGGGCACGGGTTCCAGGGTGTCGTAGATCTCCGCGAAAATGCTCCATTCCAGATCCTCTTGAACGGCGGCATTGGCGGTGCGCTTTTTGATGTCCTGAAAGGCTTTCAACGCCTGTTCCGCTGGTTCTTTCTGGCCCTTCACCCGGTAGGCGGTATAAAGCTGGAAGTGCGGTCCGGCCAGGGCCGGATCCAGCTGGGAGGCCCTTTGAAAATGCTTCAGGGCACTGTCGGGATTGCCGGCCAACCGGTACAGAATGCCCAGGTTGTAGTGGGAGACGGGTTCATCCGGTACCAGACTCACCATCTGTTCGAACTGTTGCTGGGCACGATCGTACTGGGCATTTTTCTGGTAGATGATCCCCAGGTTGAACCAGGTATGAGGAATGGTGGGAGCCTCTCTCTGGACCCTTTCCAGTTCGGCGATTCCCAGCTCACTCTGACCGGCTCTGATCAGGGCCAGCCCGTAGTTGAGACGTTCGCGTGGTGAATCCGGAGCGAGTTCCAGTGCTTTTTGGAACTGTTCAACTGCCTGCAGGTAAGTGGTCTGGTTTTCGTAAAAGGCCTTGCCCAGGTTGCGGTGGGTCCACAGTTGTTCGGACACATCAGCCGGACCCTGATCTGGATGGATCCAGAATGCCGACAAGACCGCCATTACCGCCATTACCGCCCCTAGCCAAGCCATCCTCGATTCCTTTCACCCCACTGTTTATGATGGGGAATTCATGAGTGCTGTCGAACAAGATCAACAAAGCCCTCATTGTACCCCATCACCGGAGCGTATTTCTTGACGGGGAGACCCTATGAAAATCTGTCGAAATGGCCGGTTAGCGGGGCTCGCAGAGACTCCATGGGGATGTCGGGCAATTTCCGGAAAAGTCGGGATTGTGACTACTTTCACCGATGGGATTGCGACCGGAGGCTAGATCGACTATTAGTGAAGGGTTTGACTGAATTCTGATCCCTGGAACCATGAATAGAGCCGTGGTTTTGGAAAGTTTATCAAGAGGAGGTAGAAGAAGTGTTTCATCATAAATCGTTTGCTGGTGTGGCTGCAGCGGCCCTGTTGATCCTGGGTTTGGCAGTGGGCTGTTCCTCTCCGGATGGCGGGGATGCCGCTCAGGTGGCCCAGGAAAAGCCTGAGTCCAACTTCAAGCCCTGGGATGAAACCCTGGCCTTGACCAGTCCATTCCCGAGATTCATCTTTCTGCCGCTGAACAATCCTGCGGTGGTTCCCGCCAGCATGGCCGACTACATGGAGGATGACGATATTGTCGCAGGCGTGGTGGTGGAGGGGCAGGCCCGTGCCTATCCCCAGTGGGTCCTGGTGGCTTACCACGTGGTCAACGACACGATCGGGAACTCTCCCGTGCTTCTGGCGCACTGCGAAATCTGCAGTGGGACGTCATCCTTTATTCCGATGGTGGATGCCTTTAAGGACAGAACCATGAGTTTTCAGATCCATGGAATTGCCAAGGGGACTTTCAGCGTCTACGACTATCAAACCCAGACCGTGTGGTCACCCTTCACAGGCCGGACCATGGAAGGGGCCCTGCATCCATCCCGGATGGATCGAATTCCTCTGATCGTGGAACCCTGGGGAGATTGGAAGAAACGCTTCCCCGACACCGAAGTCCTGCTGGCCAATCGACGGATGATTGAAGTACGCGAACATGGACGCGGAGACCCCAACACGATCGGGCATGACTTTCTTCCCGATGGGTTTGCCGATGTCGCGAACATGGACGACACTCGCCTGGATCCCAACGAATTGATCTTCGGAGTTGCCAATATCGAGGGAAGCCAATCGATCGTTTTTACCCTGGAGTTTCTGAAGGACAAGGAGGAACTCTTCAGGTACCGGTTCGCCGATGAAGACTATCTGATCAAGCGGATCGGCGAATTTGCGGTCGTAGCCTTTCGATTGAGAAAGGACGAGGAATCGAGAGAGTTCCATCTCATCAGCGAGAGCCCCGTTCGGTTGGGTGATGATCAGGGAGGAGTCTGGGACGAATTCGGACATTCCGTCAATGAGGGAGGCGAGGATCTCCAGGCTGCGGATGGCTACTTTACCGAGTGGTACGAATGGGTCAGTGGTTGGCCGGAGTCTCAGATCGCTGCCGATTAATGGATCTTGGCGGGAAGATTTCATATAATTTATTGAATGAAAAGGCTCGTGTTTAAAATGAGTAAAGATCGGTTCTGGTTGTCCCGAACTCTTCCCTTCGCCCTGTTGGCTGCCACGGTTTTTTGCAGCAGCAGCAACAGCAGTCCACCGGACCAGGCCCCGGTGGTCGAGGCCGAGGAGTCCTTGGAGTCATTAATCGACTGGCAGAACTTTGAAGCGGCCCTCCTGGACGATGCGAAACAGGAGGGCCGGCCGGTCATGATCTACTTTCATGCCGACTGGTGCGTTCCCTGCGTCGAGCTTGATCGGTACACCTTCAGCGATGAGGCGGTCGCTGAACTGGCTGACTCGTTTGTCCGCACCAAGGTGGACTGGACCGATTACGCCTCGGTCGACGACAATCTCGACCCCGACGCCGCGTTTTTAAAGGAGCAGTACACCATCTATGGACTGCCCACCATTCTGTTTATTGATGGCGAAGGAAACGAGGTTGCCGAGTCTCGTGTCATCGGGTTTCTGGATCCCGAGGACTTTGTCCTTCAGATGGAGCGTGCCCTGCCCGCCAGTTAACTCCGTTCATCTCGAGAGTGTCCCGAGGAATTGCCGTGGAGGTGAGCAAGCCCCACGACAAGAAGCCCTGGAAGGCACGATGCCGTCAGCTCTGGAGATTGTCTGTGCCGGGCCTTTGAGCCGGGCACGGGCAAGAGGAACTCATGGCACGAATCGACCCACCGCTGACAGGGATCCGTCAGAAGTGAAAATCCTGGCCCGTTCCATCCTCCAGGCTTGAAACGAGCCCTTCCTTCCCTTAACATTGCTCCCATTCGAAATTTCC
>JAZFRU010000156.1:0-4987 GCA_036445815.1 Acidobacteriota bacterium
CGGGCTGTCTCAGAACCCAATTACCCCGGATTGTCGGGTTGAACACGTCCAAAATTTGAATGACACTTCAGGGTGTTCATTCCCAGGACATCCTTTACACAGGATATTCTGAGTTCACTTCTCCGGAGCCCTGTAAGGGCGATGTCACTCGCATTTACATTGATGATTGTTCACATCGCCCTTACAGGGCTCCTTCGCTAATCAGACTTTCCATCCTGGGGCTCACGCCCCAGGCTATTTCACATCACCCCTTCGGGGTTCTGGATTCCCTGCCACCAAGACGATCCATGCCGTCACGCTTCCTTCCAGGGCATCGCGCAATCCTTTGAGGGAACTTGCACCGTAAGGGTTATGGATCTCTTGGGAAGGAACACCTCAGTGCGCCGACTCAGGAAGTCGCTCAAAGAGAGGCCGCTACATTGTACTTGCCACTTGATCGGTGGCGCACGGCCGTGCGCCCCTACAACCCCGAGCGAGACAACTCATCCAGAAAGTGGGCGGAACTCTTGATGCCGTTGTAGAAGTTCTCCAGGTTGAGTCTTTCATTGGGGGCGTGAGCGTTCTCATCAGGCAGGCCAATTCCCATCAAGACGCTCGGGATGTTCATTAACTCCGCAAAAGTCGCCACTACCGGGATCGATCCTCCCTCACGTTGAAAAACCGGCTCTTTGCCAAACCCCTTCTTGATCGCCTTGCTGGTGGCGACCAGAGCAGGATGCTCCAACGAAGCAATCCACGGCTTGCCTCCGTGCATGCGGGTAATCTTCAGATCGACCGATGACGGGGTCAGCGAGCGGACGTAGGTTTCAAAAAGATCAGCAATGGCACCGGGATCCTGATCGGGAACCAGCCGCATGCTAACTTTGGCCATGGCCCGAGCCGGGAGGACGGTCTTGGCTCCCTCGCCACTGAAGCCACTGGACAGACCGTTCACTTCAAAGGTGGGTCGGGTCCAGAGTCTCTCCAGAGGAGAGTAGCCTTCCTCGCCGGGGAGTTCCTGGATGCCGATGTCCTTCATATAGGAGGCTTTGTCAAAAGGCAGCCGCGTCAATTCCTGGCGCTCCCGATCGGTCAGGTCTCGAACCTGATCGTAAAAGTGCGGGATGGTAATTCGCCCGGCGCCATCTTTCATTTGGGCCACCAGTTTGGCCAGCTCGAAGGCAGGATTAACCACGGCTCCTCCGAAAGAACCGGAATGCAAATCGGTGGCGGCGCCTTCCAGATCCAGTTGAAAATAGACCAGCCCTCGAAGGGCGTAGCAGATCGAAGGGACGCCCCGGGCAAACATAGCCGTGTCGGAGACCATGGCCACGTCGGCCGCAAGAAGGCTCTGGTTCTCCTGGATGAAGGGATCCAGGTGGGGGCTCCCGATCTCTTCTTCTCCCTCGATCAGGAATTTGACATTGACGGGAAGCCGGCTGCCGGTGTTCAGGAACGCCTCGACGCTCTTGAAGTGGATAAACACCTGGCCCTTGTCGTCGGCGGAACCTCGAGCATAGAGTTCACCCCGCCGCACGGTCGGCTCGAAGGGCCCGGACTCCCACAGTTCGAGGGGATCGACCGGCTGAACATCGTAGTGACCGTAGATTAAAACGGTGGGCTGGTTCGAATCGCCAATTTTTTCGCCATAGACGATGGGGTGGCCGTCGGTTGGAAAGACCTCCACCTTGTTCAGTCCCGCTGTTTGGAGCTGCCGGGCAACGAATTCGGCCGCCTCGGCGACATCTTGCCGATTTTTCGGATCGGTGCTGACGCTGGGGATTTTCAAGAACTCACTTAATTCCTCCAGGTACCGATCGCGATTCAGTTCAATGTAGTCAATGATGTCTTTCATGGGCTTCTCCTTGGCCTGGACGATGAATGATCCGGGCTGGCCGACGGAACTCCCCGGGAGAACTTCTTATTCAAGATGGTGGAGTGTCAGGGGGCCCAAAGACCCGCTCAAAAATGGCGTCAACATGTTGGAGTCGGTTTTGAATGTTGAAGATACCCTTGAGTTCATCTGAGGAAAGGTGGGCGTTAATGTCCGAATCCCCGGCGATCAATGTCTCAAAATCCGCTCCCTCGTCCCACACCCGCAGAGCGTTGCGTTGAACCCACTGATAGGCCTCTTCTCGCAGGACTCCCTTCCGGACCAACTCGAGCAACAAGGTCCCTGAGAAGATGAGTCCCTGGGTGAGTTTGAGATTGGATTCCATGCGCGATTCGTGAACCACCAGATCCCGGAGAATCCCGGTTAGTTTTTGGGTCAGATAGTGGATCAAGGTGGTACTGTCCGGGAAAATAATTCGTTCGGCCGAGGAGTGAGAAATGTCTCTTTCGTGCCATAAAGGCATATTTTCCAGTGCAACCTGGGCGTTGCTGCGAAGCACGCGGGCCAATCCGCTGATCTGCTCGCAGGTGATGGGATTCTTCTTATGAGGCATTGCGGAGCTGCCCTTCTGGTGGGCCCCAAAGGGTTCGTTGGCCTCCTGGACCTCGGTCCTCAAAAGATGGCGGATTTCCGTGGCCATCTTGTCGTAGGATCCTCCCAGAATGGCCAGGGTGCACAGATACTCGGCATGCCGGTCGCGTTGCAGAGTCTGGGTGGAAGCGTGAGCGAAGTCAATGCCCAGCTTCCTGCAGACCTGTTCTTCAACCGGAGGAGGGAGATGGGAAAAAGAACCTACCGGTCCGCTGATCTTTCCAACTTCAAGACATTTACGAGCCCGCTGAAACCGTTCCAGATTGCGTTCCATCTCCGAGTACCAGACGGTTAATTTGAGACCGAATGTGATGGGTTCGGCATGGATGCCGTGGGTTCGGCCGATCATCGGGAGATCCTTGTAGCGCAGGGCCTGGGATTTCAAGACAGACAGCAGCTCAACCAGCTCTGTTTCGATGAGCTGGGATGCCTCCTTGATCTGCAGGGCCTGGGCCGTATCGACCACATCGGTGGAGGTCAAACCGAAGTGAATAAAGCGCGAGGAAGGGCCGACCTTTTCGGCGACCGCAGTGGTGAAGGCAATGATGTCGTGACGGGTGAGTTCCTCGATCTCCAGGATCCTTTCGACGGAGAAATCGGCCTTCTCTTGAATCTGCCGGAGATCGTCTTCAGGAATCTCTCCCATCTCCGCCAAGACCTCACAAACGGCGATCTCGACATCGAGCCATTTCCGGAACTTGTTTTCGTCTGACCAAATCTGGGCCATTTCGGGCCGTGCGTATCGAGAAATCATAGGTTTAAGAATATGGAGGGTTCGCCCCGGCGAGTCAAGTGCGCCGACTGGGTCGGGTTGGTTAAAAATGAAGAACTACGGAAGGCCCTTTCTGATGGGTCAGGTGTACCTGGTGATCAGCGGCCGATCCGGAGAACCGCTGCGAAAGGGCCCTGGAGGCGTGTTCGAGGGCCACATCGGGATCGTTGTTTTGACGGCTGAGGTGGGCCAGCAGAATATGGGAAGCCTGCCCGTCGAAGTGATCGGTGAGAAAGCTGGAGAGATCCTGGTTGGAGAGGTGTCCGAGACGGCTCAGCACGCGCTGCTTGAGTTCCCAGGGGTAGGGGCCGATTTTCAGCATTTGCTCGTCATGGTTCGATTCCACAATCAGCCAATCACAGCCCCGGAGCTTTGCCCTGACCGGATCGTTCATTTCTCCCAGATCGGTGATCAGGGCTCCCTCAATGCCCTCCCCTGAAAAGCGGAACCCCACCGGCTCGGCGGCGTCATGAGACACCGGGAAGGCTTCGATCTCCAGGTCGCCAATAACAAATGGAGAATTGGAGCAGAAGTTTTCCCTCCTCTCCATGCTTGAAAGCCCCTGAACTTCTGCCTGGGTCCCTTCATTGACGAAGAGGGGTGCGTCGGATCGTGACCGGAAGGAGGAAATGCCCCTGGTGTGGTCCGAGTGGCCGTGAGTGAAAAGAACGGCGTCAATCTTTCGGTCGGGTAGTTCCGCCTCCTGAAGCCGTCGGTTCAGGCTGCGCCAGCCAAAGCCCAGATCCACCAGAACGCAGGTCTTTTCGGTGGCAAGGTAGGTGCAGTTACCGCCGCTTCCACTCCCTAAAACAGATAAAATCACGGTGCGATAGAATGTATCAGCTGAGTGTGAAAAAGAATAACATTCCCTGAATGAGCGCCCTTCGTGAGGATCAAGTGGCTAAAACATTCTACCTTGCCACCTTTGGCTGCCGTACCAATCAGGCCGACAGTGCCGCCATCCGGGATCAGTTTCTCGCTCTTGATTTCCAGGAAGCCGAGGGTCCCAAACAGGCAGATGTGATTGTGGTCAACTCGTGTACGGTGACCCATCGTTCCGATCAGCAGGTTCGTCAGTTGACTCGTAGGCTGCACCGCGAAAATCCGGTTGCGCGCATTGTCCTGACCGGCTGTTATGCGCAGCGCGACCCCGAAACACTGGTCACGTTGGAAGGCGTGAGGTTAGTGGTCGGGAACAGTCACAAGGATCAGGTGGGTGAAATTGCTGCCGGGATACGAGAGGTCCCCTCCCTGCAGGGTTCTGGCTCCGGGGCGGAGGTGTTTCGGGATGATTTCATCAAGGTCCGGACGATCCCGGCCGCATCGGCCACCCAGACCGGAGGCCGCACCCGGCCCTTCATCAAGATTCAGGATGGTTGTGACGCCAAATGTACCTACTGCATTATTCCTCAGGTCCGGGGACCCAGCCGCAGCGTTCCTCCCGAGGCGGTACTCGAGCAGTGTCGAGAGCTGATCGGGGTAGGATTCAAGGAAGTGGTTTTAACCGGGATTCACATCGGAACCTACGGGATGCACCTCGAGCCGCGTTATTCCCTGGACCGTTTGTTGATCGAGATGATGGGAGTACCCGGGCTGGAAAGAATTCGGCTCAGTGCCATCGAGCCCATGCAGCTCTCCCACCGCATCACGGCTCTGGCCGAAGCCAGCCCTCAGATTGCTCCCCACTTTCACATCTGCCTGCAAAGCGGAAGCGACCGGGTTCTCAAAAAGATGCTGAGGCCCTACACGAC
>JAZFRU010000157.1:0-4847 GCA_036445815.1 Acidobacteriota bacterium
CAAGGCTCAATCGGCCGCTCATTTCCTGCAGAATAAAGGTCGCAAGACTGGCGAATATCAAAACCCACAGCAGCGTGTAGCCGAAATCTCGACCTGCCAGAGTACAGGTGGTGATGGTACCGGGCCCTATAAAGGCAGCGGTGATGATCAGTCCTGGTCTAGCCCTCATCAGGCTTGATTGGGGCGCATTTGGGTGACATCAACATGATGGGTTGGAGAAGCAAGATATTAGGGGCATGCCGCAGGGGTTGTCAACCCGCCCCCAAATCGTTATGTGGCACAGGTAACAGCAGTTTTCTGCGAATGGGTTTCGTGGGCGGGATGATGCTATACTGTCCCCACGAGAGGGTTAATGAAGAACAGACTGGGCATCTTTTTGTTGAGCAGCATCATGTTCGCTGCCCTTTTGGGCGGCTGGTTTGGTGAACCTCTGGCTGCGGGTCCTCCGCTGGAAAGTGATACCAGTCGTCTACTGAAGACCTTCACGGCGGCTTTTGCGGCGGTCCAGGAGCACTACGTCGAATCTGTGCCCACCGATGAACTGATTGAAAGTGCAGTCCGAGGCTTGCTGAGGACCCTTGACCCTCACAGCTCCTTTTTCAGTGTTTCTGATTACAACCGTCTGCAGGAGGAGCAAAGAGGAAGATATTATGGCTTGGGGATCACCATTCGTACGGAGTCACCGGGAAGTGGAAGGGTGGCGATCGTGGAACCCCCTTCTCCCGGGACACCCGCCTATAAGGTCGGCCTGAGAGCCGGAGACATCATTTTTAAGATCGAGGGGACTCCCATCGACGATTGGGATCTCAATGAAGAGGTCATTCCCCATTTAAAGGGACCCAAGGGCACGCCAGTCAATATCACGATTGAACGTCCGGGAGAGCCCGAGCCCATTGAGCTGTCGGTGATACGTGACGAGATCTCTCTGTACACCATCAAGTACGTGTTTCGACTCGAAAACGAGGTCGGTTATGTCAGGATTAACAAGTTTTCTGAGACGACGGGCGAAGAACTCAATGAGGCTCTGGCCCAAATTGATGAGGGGAGTCTCAAGGGGCTAGTACTGGACCTGCGTGACAACCCGGGAGGTGCTTTGAGCCAGGCCCTGGCCGTCTCGGGGCGCTTTTTACGGAAGAACCAGCTTATTGTGAGCACCAGGAATCGTACTGGAAGGGGACGCGAATTCCGTGCTGAAGTGGAGAACGAGTACGAATATCCCATGGTGGTTTTGATCAACCGGAACAGTGCCAGTGCCAGTGAGATTGTTTCCGGGGCTCTTCAGGATCATGATCGAGCACTTATTGTTGGTGAGACCAGCTTTGGAAAGGCCCTGGTGCAGACCATCTACCCATTGGAGGGAAACAAGGGACTGGCACTGACGACGGGACGGTACTTGACCCCCAGCAATCGCTTGATACAGCGTGACTACTCCAGCAGCTTTTACGAATACTATTTGACCCGTTCGGACAATCCCGAGGTCGACAGTGAAGATTATCGAACCGACAGTGGAAGGGTCGTTTTTGGAGGCGGAGGAATCGCGCCCGATGAAGCAATTGCGGTGAGTCGCTACAGCAGCCTGGTGAGGTCGATTGACCGGAAGCGGCTGTTTGGTGCCTTTGCCACTGATCTGATCAAAGGGGAGATTCCTTCCGGCAACCAGTATCAACTGGAACGTGAAAATCTTTTGAATCTTTCCGAGGAGGAGCGCAGGCAGCGTATTGACGCTCTGGCCATGACGGATGACACCTTAGGGCTCTTTGAGGACTTTGTGCGAGAAAAAGGAGTGACGTTGGCGAATGGGAGCTTCGGAGAGGACCGCCAGGTCATTGCAAACCGACTGCACAGGGAAGTCATTTTGAATCTGTTCGGTGATGAGGAGAGCTTCAGAATCGCACTGGAAATCGACAATCAGTTGCAAAGAGCTATCGAGTTATTGCCTGAGGCGGAAGCCTTGATGCAAACGAGTGGTTCGGGATCGTGAGATAATCCTTGAAATCCATCACTTTGGGGGTGAGTGTGCATCGGGATGTCTGTAAGCTCATAGCCGTGGTGGGCGGTGGGCTGCTTCTTCTCCCGGCCTGTAGCTCTCGCCGAGCCGATTCTCCTGAGCTGACCAGCAATCCAACCAGCCTGTCCTCGGCTGAACGGGTAGCCGATACCTCCACGATCGATGAATCTCTGATTGTGGCGATGCCCCAGGAAGACCCCATCGATCTGTTGATTCAGGAGGCGACGGAACGATTTGAAGAGGGAGAAGAGTTCTTCGAGGCAGGACTTCTTCAAGAGGCCCGCCCCCACTTTAAAGGGGCACTGGACACTCTCAAGAACTCGGAATTCGATTTCTTTTTGAATCCGGATCTGGAAAAGGCCTACTATGGTGTGCTGAAGAAAATTCAGGACCTGGAACTCCAGGTCTGGATTGATCCCTCAGAAATACAACCTCCTCTGATCTCGACTCCTTTGGATGAAATTGGTGATCTGAATCTCTTTGCCATTCAGGTGGATCTATCCCTCCGAGAAAAGGTGAGTCAGGACCTTCTCGATGCTCGCTTTGATATTCCCGTGGTCGTGAACGACTATGTACTGAGACTCTTGAATTATTACCAGACCCGTGGTCGCAAGGTCATGGAAGAGGGAATGAGGCGGTCAGGGAAGTATATGCCGTTGTTCCGGGAAATCTTCCGGGAGGAGGGCGTTCCGGAGAGCATGATATACATGGCCCAGGTCGAGAGCAATTTCAAGCCCAGCGCTTATTCTCGAGCCGGTGCCAGGGGTATCTGGCAGTTCATGGTGGGGACCGGGCGAGTCTATGGTTTGAAACGGGACTGGTGGATTGATGAGCGTGCCGATATCGTCAAGTCGACTCGGGCCGCTGCCCAGCACCTCAATGATCTCTACGAAGATCTGGGCGATTGGAATCTGGTGATGGCTTCCTACAACGCCGGAATTAATAGAATCCTGAGGAACCAGAGGCGGTACGGATCCATTGACTACTGGACAATGGTCAAAAGAAGATTGCTTCCTCGTGAGACCAGGAACTTTGTCCCTTCGATTCTGGCGGCCATAATTGTTTACCAGAATCCGGAACTCTATGGTTTCCATGTTCAACCTGATGATCCGATAGAGTTTGAAACCGTGCGCGTTGAGGATCAGGTGGCCCTCCAGGTCATCAGCGAGGAGCTCAATGTTCCTTTGGGCGAGCTCATGGGACTGAACCCGGAGCTAAGACGAGGCATCACTCCCTTTGATGATGCAGAGTACGAGTTGAAGGTGCCTCCGGGCAAGGGAGATCTGTTAAGGGAGCGTCTGGCCGCTCTCCCTCCAGAGAAGAAGGCGCAGTTTGAACATCACAAGGTCCGACGGGGAGAGACGCTGTCGGTTATTTCCCAACGATATTCTTCCTCGATTCAAGCCATCGCTCAGGTCAATCGGATCCGGAATGTTCACAGACTTCGAGAGGGTCAAGATCTTATGATTCCTCTCTCAGGCACCTTTTCAGGAGTGAGCTTCTCGCGAGCTAGCCGACAGGCGCCTGACAACTACGTGGTTCGGCGAGGGGACTCCCTTTATAGAATCGCTTCCCTCTACGGGGTGAGGATCAGGGACCTCCTTCGCTGGAACAAATTGAAGGCCAGTGGAGTGATCTATCCCGGTCAGACGATCCGGATTCTTGCCCAGACCGAGTCAACCGGTCAAGGGGCTACACTCACCAATACTGGAGACCGGTGAGATTCTGTAGTTTCTCCCACCAGGATAGCCTACGATACGGCCTGTTGCTGTCCGACGACACGATCATTGACTTGCCCCGGGCGGGGCGGTCCCTCCTGGAAAATAAGAGTTCTCTGTTTGATTCTCCCGATCTGAAGTCCTGGTTGTCCCATGGTGCGGTGGCCATCGAATCCGCCGGGGAAATCCAGAAGCTTCTCGAGGGAGGCGCTGACATTGAAGCTGAGGCCGTCTATCGCAAGGACGAAATTCGGTTGTTGGCCCCGATTCCGAATCCCGGAAAGATTATCGCGATTGGGCTGAACTACCGGGACCATGCCGAGGAGCAAGATGTTCCTCTTCCCAAGAATCCTCTGATTTTTGCGAAGTTTCCCAGCAGTTTGATTGGACCTGACGATGAAATTCGATTGCCTGACATCAGTCAAAAGGTCGACCCTGAAGCTGAGCTGTGTGTGGTGATGTTAAAGAGTGGTAAGGGTTTTTCCAAACAAAGTGCCCGTGAAGCCATTGCGGGATATACCATCGGAAATGATGTCAGTGCAAGAGATTTGCAGTTCTCGGACCGGCAGTGGGTTCGGGGGAAGTCATGCGATACCTTCGCCCCTTGTGGTCCTTTTCTGGTCACGGAAGATGAACTCGGAGATCCCCATCAGCTGAGCATCGAGTTGCGCTTGAACGGAAATCTCCAGCAGTCTTCCAACACCAGCAATCTCATCTTCGACTGCTACACTCTGGTGTCCTTCATCTCCCAGGCCATCACCCTTGAAACTGGAGATCTCATCTTCACCGGAACCCCGGACGGAGTGGGTGTGTTCCGCGACCCTCCCGTCTTTTTGAATCCGGGAGATGTGATCGAAGTGACGATCGAAAAGATAGGCACCCTCAGAAATCCGGTCATCTCCCAAGCGTGAGAAATAGGGCGTCAGCCTGAATTTCTCACCCCCGCGCCTGTTCGTTCTTTCATGGAACCTGGAGCGTGGAACGCGCTGGTCGAAGACCAGCGCTCTTAACCTGCATTTCTCACACCCCCTCTACTGCATCAGCGCGCTGATGCACCTCGAATATTCCGGACCCACGTGAAACGTTAAACCTGAAACGTGAAACGCGCTGGTCGAAGACCA
>JAZFRU010000158.1:0-10788 GCA_036445815.1 Acidobacteriota bacterium
CCCAGGGAACTCTGGTCGCGCCTGGACCATCTGTTTCAAGACGCGGCGCTGGCTGAAGGGTACGCCCTCCATGATGCCACCTTTGCCAAGAAGAACTGTCTCTGGTCCGGCTACTGCGACGGGATCAACCTGTGCAAGTACGATGCTCGCCAGGGCAGCTTCATGGCCTACCTTCCCCTTGCCCGGGAGCGTGGGGTCCGGATGATGCCGGACTGCTACGTGGAGAGAGTCATCATCGAAAAGACAGGGGAAGGAGGCCGGGTCAAAGGGGTCGAATACACTCAAGACGGCGTCCGCCACACCCTGGAGGTTCCCCGGGTGATTGTGTCGTCCGGCATGTACGGAAATCCCCCTTTGCTGTATCGATCGGGCTATGGACCCCGTGAATTGACGGACAATCTGGTGGTGGAGAATCCCAACGTGGGACGGCATACCGACAATCGTCCCCAGGTGAGAGGGCCCATTGGAATTTTCGATGAACCCATCACCGATGGTGGATTTCAGCACGGAGGTGCCTTTTACGTCTATCACGATCTCACCTCCAACGGACATTACGATCGACTCCAGCTGGTGGTCAGTCCCAGCGAAGTGGGACGTCCCGATCAGGTGGCGATCGGTGCCGATGCCCCCCAGTTTGGTCGAGCCCACAAAGACTACATGAGGGATCTGGGCGTTGCAGCCAGGATGACGGACGCCCGAAGGGAGATCTCTCGTCGTGCCGTTACCACCCTTCGAGTGGTGCGCCCCCGCAACATCCATGGCTGGATCAACGAGTGGGGCGAACAGATCTATGCGGGAAATGATCCCAGCATCATCAAGCCACTGGAGCAGGGACGCGAATTGGTCTATGAGCTGTTGAAAAAGATGGGAGCCAGGGAAGTGGTGGGGATGGATCTCCCCCTCCGGGTGGGTATTCTCAATACCTTTGTCGGATCCTGTATCGTGGGAGTGGATCCCAGGACCTCGGTGGTCAACCCCTCCTTCGAATCTCATGACGTGGAAGGTCTCTTTGTCTGTGATGCCAGCGTGGTCCCCCGCGCCGCCACCCAGGGCTATGCAGGAACGGTGGCGACGGTCGCCGTATTTGCCGCCTCGCGGATCGTGGAACGTCACTTCAGCCGAGGATAAACACGAAGACACAGGAAATCTTTTTCACCACAGAGACACAGAAAGAAATTCACCACAGAGGCACAAAGACACAGAGAAGAAATTTCTTTTCTTTTTCTTTCACCTCCAATTTCAGCCAGAACCGTAGGGGCGCACGGCCCAGACTGTCACAAAACCTAAAACATGAAGGGCAGCACAGATGGGCGTCTTTCGATTAGGTCGCAAGCCCAGTGTAGCGGCCGCTCTATGAGCGGCTCTTCGGATTCGGCGCCCTGAGGCGCCTCCCACATTCTGGAAACGTCCTGTTTTTCACCACAAAAGCACAGAAGGTGTTTCAATCCTTTATAATTCAAGTGTGTCCGGACTGAACTTGATAGTGACAACTCTCTGTCTTCTTTTTTTTCTTCCCTCTGTCCAGGCGCAGGTAGCTGAAAGTTCGGGTCGGCCTGGCATGAGTGCCAGGCCCATTGAGCAGGGCATCTCGATCGATGGAAATCTGGATGACCCGGCCTGGAAGGGAGCCCTGTGGGTGTCCGAGTTTTACCAGAAGGAACCGCTGGAAGGCCAGGAAGCCACCGAACAGACCCGAGTCAGCATCCTGTACGATCAGGGCTATCTTTACCTGGGAGTCGAACTGCAGGAGAGCGATCCCGGCGGGATTCGTGCCAGCGAGTTGCGGCGAGATAGTTCTCTGGAAGCCGATGACAGCTTTGCCGTTATTCTGGATACCTTTCACGATCATCGCAACGCCTTCGTCTTTCGGGTCAACCCACAAGGGACCCGGTTTGACGGTCTCATTCGTGACGAAAACAGTCATGTCAATGCGGACTGGGATGAGCAATGGACCGCGGCCGCCGTGATGACCGAGGAGGGATGGACCGCGGAGATGTCCATCCCCTTCAAGATTCTCCGCTTCTCAGGAGCCGAAGATCAAACCTGGGGCATCAATTTCGAACGAGTGATCAAACGAAAAAACGAATTCGTCTACTGGTCGGGATGGGATCGCGACTTTCAATTTCATCACGTCTCCCAGGCGGGCCACCTGGATGGATTGCGGGGAATCAAGCAAGTGGAACGATTGCGGATACGACCCTATGTGCTGGCTGGAGTGGAGAGATTTGGTGCCACATCCTCCCCTGGAACCAGTGGTCTGGCCGAGGTGGGAATCGATGATCTCAAGTTTGCCATAACCTCCAACCTGACCGCCGACCTTACCTTGAATCCTGACTTCGGGCAGGTCGAAGTGGATGATGAGCGGGTCAATCTGACTCGCTTCAGCCTCTTTTTCAGTGAAAAAAGACAGTTCTTTATCGAAGGCGCGGATTCGCTGCGGATGAGGGTGGCATTGCTGCATTTCGGTCCGCCTCCCCTGGAATTGTTTTACAGTCGCCGAATAGGGCTATCCGAGAGGGGCGACCCGATTTCCATTATCGGTGGTGGCAAGGTAACCGGAAAGGTGGGCGGGTTCGACCTCGGGGTTCTGAGTGTTCAGACCGAAGATTTCCAGGATCAACCGGGTCAGAACTTCAGCGTGGCTCGAGTCCGAAAAGAGGTTCTGGATCGTTCTTATGTCGGGGCGATCTTCACCAGCCGTGAGGGAGGAGGATCCAATCAAGTGGCCGGATTTGACGGCAATTTCGTTTTGAAGGAGCACCTGACGGTGGCAGGTTTGTGGGCCAGATCGTCCGATTCCGATACCCGTGACAACCAGTGGGCAAGGCAGATCGGTGCCCGGTGGATAGATGATTTTCTGGAGGCGGGAATCAACTATCTCGACATCGATCCCGAATTTGATCCCGGGGTCGGATTCGTTCGGCGTCGGGATCGTATGATCGGGACTGAATTCTCGGTCAAGCCTCGACCCAGCAGCGAGATGATTCGCCAGTTTGTGATCACCCCCGCCCTGGTCTATTTCCACAATGATGAGGGTGTGCTGAGAACTCGAAGGACGGAACTCCAGTTCGTGACTTCCCTTGAGAGTGGCGATCGGCTTAGCTTTGACTTCGGAAACCGTGTCGAAAGACTGTTCCGGCCCTTTTCCATCGATCCCACTGTGACCTTGCCGGTGGGGCTGTATCAGTGGAACGCGGGTGGAGTGAGCTTTCGGTCCTTCAACGGAAGAAAGTTCAGCGGCAGTGCGGGAGTTGATTTCGGAGATTTTTACGACGGAACCAAGAGATCGTTGGATCTGGCCGCCGATTTCCGTCCCAACCCGAACATTCATCTGAGCCCCGGTTATGAGTTCAACGATGTGGATCTTCTGGGAGGATCTTTCAGCACTCATCTGGTTGGCCTGCGGGCCAATGTCTCGTTCAGCAACAATCTCCTGACCTCGACGTTTATCCAGTACAACAGTTCCGGGAGCCTGGCGGCCCTTCAATTCCGATTCAATTACATCTTTCGAACCATCGACAACCTTCACATTGTCTATAATGAAACGCGATTTACCGAGGGCGTCTACTCGGGAGAATCCGACCGCTCACTGGTCGTTAAACTGACTTATTCCGTACATCGATAATGGATGAGCATTTCACCACAGAGACACAGGATTTTTACCACAGAGACACAGAGACTCCTTCGCACTTTCACCACAGAGACACGGAGACACAGAGGACTCCTTCGCACTTTCACCACAGAGACACCGAGACACAGAGAACTCTTTTTCACTTTCACCACAGAGACACCGAGACACAGTGAACTCTTTTTTCTTCTCCCCACCTTGGTGATGGGAGAAAAAAGAAAACTCTGTGTCTCCGTGTCTCTGTGGTAAATATCCTAATCGTGTCTCTGTGTTTGGAGGATAAAAAGATGAAATGGATCACTGTTGCAATGACGTTGGCCCTGGTTCCCTCGAGCCTCGGGGCTCAGGCTCAGGAGAAACCGACGATTGAGGAAATCGATCGGTGGATGACGGAACTCTCCAACTGGGGACGCTGGGGACAGGAAGATCAGCTGGGGGCCATCAACCTGATCACGCCTCAGAAGCGCCAACAGGCGGCCGCCCTGGTGAAGGAAGGAGTCTCGGTCTCTCTGGCGCGTGATCCCATGAAGGAGAAGGCCGCTGATAATCCTTCTCCTTACGAGCATGTGATGTATCGGACGGGTCAGGATGATTCATCAGGATCCGCCATGGATTCCTACAAGGTGTCGTACCACGGTCTGGCTCACACCCACCTGGATTCTCTCGCTCACGTCTTTTTTCAGGGGAAGATGTACAACGGATTTTCCCAGAAAGAGGTCACCGAGAAGGGGGCCGGCAAACTCGACATCCACAATCTGAAGAACGGCATTTTTACGCGAGGCATCTTGATCGACATCCCTCGTCTCAAGGGCGTGCCCTACCTGGAACCCGGAACGGCCATCTATCCGGAAGATCTCGAAGCGTGGGAACGGCAGGCGGGAATCCGGGTGTCCAGTGGGGATGTCGTCTTTGTGCGCACCGGACGCTGGGCACGCCGGGCCGCCCTGGGCCCGTGGGATGCCTTTCAATCGGCAGCGGGTCTTCACATCTCGGTTGCGCGGTGGCTGAAAGAGCGTGATGTGGCCATGATCGGAGGAGATGCCGCCAATGATGTGACTCCTTCAGGTATTGAAGGGCTTCCCTTTCCCCTGCATCGTCTGGCCATTGTAGCCCTGGGAGTTCACATATTCGACAATGCTGATCTGGAAGCACTCAGCCAGACTGCAGCCCGTCTCAACCGGTGGGAATTCCTTTTCACCGTGGCGCCCATCCCGATGCCCGGAGGCACGGGTTCTCCGGTCAATCCAATTGCCACCTTTTAAGGCGATGTCTCGGTCCTGTCTCATGAGATTTGAAACGGCTTTGGCCCTGTGGTTGTGCGTGGCTTCAGGGCTTCCGCTCATGGCCCAGGCCGATCCAGACCGGACTCTCTACTATGCTGGCCTCGGCTCCGGTATGGTGGATGACCGGCCCTTCAGAACGATTTTTCATCTGATGAATGAAAGTGATCAGGCAGTGGTCGGAGAGCTTCGCTTCTTCGCACGAAACGGAGACGCCCTGACGGTCGAAGTATCCTCCACCTGGGTTGGGGACAGCGGGCCGGGATCTCTCCAATTTCCAGGAGCGGTCATCGATTTCTCGATTCCTTCCAGGGCCTCGCTGGAGTTGGCGATGATTCTCGCGACTTCACCAAAAGTGGGGATGGCACGGCTCGATTTCAGTGGAGCACTGGAGTCCCGGGTGGTGGTCCAGGTCGGACGGTTCCCATCGGGACCGGGACCTCTATTGGAGTCATTCGAGCACTATATCGAGTCCGAGGCCGAGGTCTTTCCGGCCACCGGCCTGAAAACTTTCTCTTTTCCCATACTCCTTTTCCGTGGAGTCAAGGAAATCAACACCGCCTTTTCCATGGTCAATCTGTCGGCCGCACCGGGAAAGGTTCGCCTGATCCTGAGACCCGAGAATGAAAAAATCATCACCCTTCAACCGGGTCAGTCTCTGGCTGATTACTTCGACCATTTCTGGGAGATCGCTGTCATTGAAATTTTCCCCTTTCGTCTGCTCACGACGGCAGAGGTCAGTTCCGACGTCTTGCTGAGCCCCGCCGTCTTCAGGACCGTCGAAGGTCTTCCCCTGGCAGGGGTTCAGGTCGTGTCAACTCCACTTCCCGAACAATTGATCGAGGCTCAATTGGCTGAGGAATTCCAACTCACCATCAATCAAACCGGCAGTATTCAATCTGAGAGTCTCCGGCTGACGTTCTGGGATGTGACCGAGGAGTCACGATGTCCAGTGGATGTCAACTGCATCCAGGCGGGGAGGACCACTCTTACGGTACAGGTATCCCAGCAGGGAAGTGATCCAGTGGAATTGAGCCTCTCGACCGATCTGGACAACAGCGTGATTTTCGACCGATATGCCCTGAGGTTGGTCCGGGTCGATCCAGATCCGGTCTCGACCCGGACGATTGATATGTCTGAATATCGGGTGACCTTGGTGGTGACGGAGAATCCCTGACCGCGGGTCAAAGACCCGCGGGTTTCAAGTTTAACGTTTCACGTTTAACGAACAAGAGAGGATGGGCGCACGGCCGTGCGCCCCTACAACAGGCTGAAAGATCGTGCCAAGCTGGAACTCGCTGGGCGGAGACCGGTGTCCGAGGCGTCTCCCACACTCCGGAAGGCCGCACTCAAGAATTTGTCTTCTCTGTGTCTTTGTGTCTCTGTGGTGAAACTAATTCCTGTGCCTTGGTGGTGAAGAGGTCTCTACAATTTCTCCATCTGCAACTGAAGGGCTTTTTCCAGATTCTCTTTGGATTGCAGTCCTCTCAAGACCAGTTCGCCAATGTGAAAGGTGGGCACTGCCGAGATCCTGGCCTCCTGATAGGCGTGTTGAAGGGCCTGCTGATGGGCCTCCTGGTATTTCCTTGTCTCCAGGTCCTTTTGGAATGAGTCTGAATCCAGGCCCACATCAGCAGCCAGCTTAGAGAGAACGTCCACTTGCCCGATGTCCCTCTCTTCTTGAAAGAAGGCCTCGAAAACACGAAGGTTGTATTCATTGGCCTTGCCGTGTTCCAGAGCATGCTGATAACCCTCGAAGGCAAGATGGCTGTAGGGTTGGGGAGAGATGCCAGGAAGAACCATGGTGACGTCCATCTGTTTTGCCATTGGATACACAGAGCCGATCCAGGCGTTTTGCAGGTAGTCATCCTCGGGGCGAAGGCGGCGAGCCGGACTTGGCCGCAGCTCAAAAGGCATCCATTCAATCGTGACGTCCTTTCCTTCGACGGCCTCTCGAAGCGGAAACTCCGCTAAAAAACAGAAGGGTCAAAGATAATCAGAGTAGACTCGGACTCGTAAAGGCATGATTATTAGATGTTTGAGATGTTTACAACGGCAAGCTTCGTCAGCATCAGCTTGCTGAGTTTGCTTTGGTGATTATCAGAGAATTTCAGAAATTGAAGTCCCATGAACTCGGGCTTGGAAATCGTGACAAGGGCCCCTTCCACGGAGATGGTCACTTCTTCCCCGGGTATCTGAATCTGGAGAGTGAGAATGGTCTCTTCCTTCAGGTGGGCATCGCTTTTCAGTCTGCAGCCGGCTATGGAAAGGTCAATCACCCGTCCTTCTCCCTGTTGTTCAGGACAGGAAAAATGAGCAGGCAGATCAGTTTCAATGCGTTCATATTGGCGGCGATCAATGGAGCGTCTCAGATAACGCTTGAATGGCTTGAATGCCCTGAACTGGTGTGAGCAGATCTGGCAACGATGGGGATACAGGTAAAGATAACTCAACAGGAATTCCCAGCCGCCTTTTCGACGGACCCTGCGGGTGAAGGGATTGATACATTTGGGACAGTGAGTGGCCATGATCGATCAAGCCTTGGTCGAAAGACATTGTATCCGGTGCCACTGCAAGGTTTTAATGGTCCCAAGATCTTTCCGGGTCAAACGGCACCTCCCACGATCACAAAGGTCACGCCAACGGCAACGATCACGGCTCCGATCACCATGCCGATCGTGATGCGTTCCAGGCGTTGCAGGAAAAAGTGAGTCAGGGTCATCGCGATCAGGGGATAGAGGGCGACCAGGGGGGAGGCGAGTGTGACGGGAGCCATGGAGAGGGCGGTGTACATGAAGAAGATGGCCAGAGAAGAGAGAACCCCCGCGGTTGCCATGGTGAAAAACGCGGTCCGCGGGACCGCCAGCAGTGTGCCCAACCGGGGCAGAGAAATAACGGCCAGGATGACCATTCCAAAAAACAGAGTGTAGCTGGCCGTAACCGGAGCCGAAGCGGCACTGGTGACCACGTGTCGCGCGATATTGTGACCCGCTGCGTAGGCGGTGGCTCCTGCCAGCGAAGACAGGATCCCGAGTACCAGGGTTCGGTCCAGTCTTTTTACGGGGGGGCTCTCGGTGATGTTGGCTGAGGGACGGGAGCCGGCCGGATCTCTCGGGAGCCTCTGGGCATGGGCTCGATTCATCACCAGGGCCAACCCCAACACCACGGCTACCGTGCCGACGGCAATCGAGACGGTCAGTGGCTCCCCCAGGAAGATAATGGCCATGATCACCGCAAACAGAGGCACTGCACCTCCCATGGTTGAGGCCGGTCCTACACCCGCCAACCGAATTCCGTTGTAATGCAGAAATCTGCCCACCGGGAACTGGATCAAGCCCAGCAGAGCCAGCCAGCGAAGGGTGGAGAAGGGGACCTTGAAGACGGCCTCGAAGTCAATGATCAGGGCAATGGATGAGATCACCAAAAAACCCGCCATCAGGGAGATCAAGGTACCGATTGAGGAACTGACCTGTTTCATTCCGACCCGCGCGAAAACGGCCCCTCCGGCCCACGATGTCGATGCGATCAAGGCGAAGATAACCCCAAGCATCGGGTCAGACATTCCAGTCCTCCGAGACTGCAGGGCCGCCAGGGAGTCCGGATTGTCTATTGTTTTTCGATCCTTCAGGTATTAGCATTCAGGAACGGTGCCTGACGAGAAAATGAGTCATGAATGACCTCTATTTGTAACACATCTCCAGTAAAAACCTTTATTCCCCGAAATCTTGAATTAGGAGAGAAACTCATGGGTAGGAAAAAAAATACGGCCGTTTGGATGGTGGGGGCCTTGATGGCCATGGGTGCGATTGTGGGACAGGCTCAGCAGGCGGGCGAGATGATTTACCACAATGGCAAGCTGGTCACCGTGGATGACCACGGATTCAATTCCCAGCTGGGTACCGTCGCTCAGGCCATGTACATCAAGGACGGGAAGATCGTCCAGGTGGGCGACAATGACACGATTCGAGCACTGGCCGGCCCTGAGGCCAAAGTGATTGATCTGGAGGGACGGACGGTTCTTCCCGGATTCATTTTGACTCACGAACACCCCTGGGATTGGAATGCCGTGGAGCCTCCCGTGGTGACCCGGATTCTTACCGATGACGTGGTGGTCACTCGGTTCATGGAAGGCAGTCCCGAGGAAAATGAAAAGGCGTTTCCGGGTGTGTTGGCTGAAGCGGTCGAAAAGGCCAAGCCTGGACAGTGGATCTACATTGTGTTCACGCTGGGCCGGGACTATGAGTATGGCACCCGGGGCAATGGTCCCTACGGACGAGGCGGAATGAGTCCGGGGGCCTTTAACATCCTGGATGGGACCCACATCACCAAGGAGCAGCTGGATGCGGCCGCTCCCAACAATCCGGTCCTGTTGAGGGATGTTTTCATCGGGATGATGGTCAATCAGAAAGCCTATGAAGCCTCCCGTGAGGTCTTTCCTCAGGACGATGTCAACCGCCTCAATCCTGACACCGGTACGGGGGGAGCAGGAGGCATGCGCTGGTTTTTTGGGGACGTCGTGATGAAGGATCACTATCCCGAGTTGGTCGAAGTGGGGCGCCTCGGTCTGGAGTGGTGGTCCGGTTACGGAATGACCTCCTTTTCGTCCAACGCCTACAACCCGACCAACCTCAGGGTGTACACCGACCTGGATCGTCAGGGCCGTCTGCCTATGCGAGAGGCCTGGAGCTGGAATTGGCGCACCAAGCATTTCTACTCCGATCCCTACTTCCTGGATGTTCTGCGTACCTTTACGGGGCAGGGAAGCGACTATTTCTGGTTCATCGGGGGAAGAATTATTGAAGGCGGTCCCTGCACCACGGCCCGAGTGCTGGAGACCTCCCGTCTTGCCCAGATCGACGGAATGGGGATCGAGGAGGCCAGTCGAAACTGTGCCTATGGTCCCGGTTCCGACTATGCCAAGCTGCTCTACGACTACATCAAGAAGGGCAACCGGTACGTGAACCATCATACGGTCGGGGATCGGGACATAGACAACATCATGAATGTCATCTACCAGGCCAGTAAAGACGCGGGGATGACCGATGAGGAAATCCGGGCCAAGCGCCATGCCTTCGATCACAGCGAGATGTTTCCCCGTCCCGATCAGGTGGAGTCTTTCCAGAGGCTGGGAATTTATGCCAGTGGGAACGTCTTTGAGATCTTCCAGGGTTCACCGGCAGTCTTCGATGTTTATGGGGAAACGGCGGCCGACTGGATGGTCCCCAAGCAGCGGCTCTCCGAGGCTGGACTCTACAATACCCTTGAAATGGATCGGGCTCTTGGAAGTACCGACTTTACCATCTTCTCGGGCCTGGACATGATGATCAATCGAAAGTCCTGGGATGGAAAGGTCTATGCCCCCAATCAAAGAGTGGATCGTGAGACGGCATTGAAGATTTCCACCATCTGGGGGGCCTATTATCTGGTCAGGGAACATTCGCTGGGTTCTCTGGAAGCCGGTAAATGGGCCGACTTCATGATCATCGATCGGGATTATCTCACCATACCGGAGGATGATATCGGGAACATTCGTGTCTTGATGACGGTGTTGGGAGGAAAAACCATCCATCTGGTTCCTTCACTGGCAAGAGAGTTTGGACTGGAGGCCACGGGAGCCCAGGTGACCCACGGCGGAGACGCTGCCAACTGGTAGTAGGGCGGCCTTCGCTGCGCTCGGCCGCGTTCCACGTTCCAGGTTCCACGTTCCACGAAAAGGAAGTGTAGGGGCGCACGGCCGTGCGCCCGTTGATGAGGTGGCAAGCCCAGTGTAGTGGCCGCTCTATGAGCGGCTTTCCGGATTCGGCGCCCTGTGTCTCCTGCCACCCTCCGGCCCCACGTGAATCGTTAAACCTTGAACGTGAAACGCGTTGATAGTGACGC
>JAZFRU010000159.1:0-8131 GCA_036445815.1 Acidobacteriota bacterium
AACGCGAATAAAACCACCCGTCTGATCCTCCAGATCGGGAAAGAACTCGTTCACGAGACGCCCGATCTTTTGACCTGCAGCCAATTCCATGAAGGTGATCCCGGTTCGCTGTGCGCTTGGATCAAAAACCTCAACACTCACCAACCTTTTCTGGTTTGAAGAGTTCAACAGCGCCAACGACGAAAAATCCTCCGAAGTATGTACCACATGACCGAACACCAACTCCCTGCCACCCTCATTGTGAAGAGGTGCCGCCACCAGAAAGTTTCCACTGGGATCCTGAAACGTCACACTGCCCAGCAGGTTTCCCTCGACCGCTCGAATCCGAAGCCATCCACTGTTTTGCTCCGCAGAAAACTCAAAGATATCCTGCAGGGTTCCTGAGAAGTATCCTCCCGCAGAAAGCTCCTCCAGTTCCAGAGATCCCAGCACACCTCCATCGTCATTCAGGGCTTCCAGAACCACCGGAGTTGCACTACCTGTGTTGATCAGAATGAGGGAGGTCTTCACATCCTTGAACGAGGCGAAGTGAGCGGAAAAGAGTTGAGATTGAGAGGAACCGACATCCAGGGCGGCCAATCCTCCCCGGGCACCGGGAGGCCCAAAGGTCTCCATACCCATGATAGCCTGTCCAGCCTCCACGGTAACGCTCACAAAGCCCCCACTACCCTCCCCGAACACCTGGCGAACGGTCGAGACGAAACTCCCCTTACCCGCCAGCTGAACCGATCTCTCCGGCCTGGAACCATCGGATCGATTCCATTCAAGACGGACCTCGATCTCTTCGGAATGAGGATTGATCAAGAATAGATGGGTCTCTTCATCTCCCTGATTGCGAACCTCGGGAAAGATCAGTCGACTCGAGAGGGCAGAAGACAATTCAGCTCCGGCAAGAAAGTCCCTGTTGGAGTTACCCTGCAGCACCAAGCTGGCAAGTTCGGGTTGGGTGGAACGAATTTCCACCCATGCCGCACCAGGCGTGTCCAGAAAGTCTTCAAGGGTCATGGCGAACTCCTTGTGACTGACGACCTCCTGAACCTCAAGGCTGACCAGCAACTGTCCCCCATCGGAATAGGCCCTGAAGTCGAGGTTGGCGTCCTGATGAAAGGCATTGGTCAGCGCCAGACCTACAAATTCATTCCGACTTCTAGAAAGTACGGGCAGGAGCAGGGGGACTCCCCAATCAGAACCGAACTCAATGGCGCCCAGGTCCCTCTGCGCCACCCCATCTCCATCTCCATCAACCGCGCGCTCATGAGAGAGTAAATCAAGAGAAGACATGGACAAGTCGATATTACCTCGATCAATGGCCGGGGAATCTGGTTGGAGTGAGAAGTCCTGATTCAAGGGTTCAGCGAAGAGGGGATCACCGGCAAGGTTACCATTGACTCCTTCAAACTCACCGTTGGCGATGAGGTTGCTGAAAAAATCATCGGAACTGGCCCCGGACAGATCGCCCAGAGCATTCTGATGGAAAATCGAGTGGGACACCGTCGGCAGGGCTCCCGAGAGATTCAGACCGAAACCACTGTTGCCGAAAAACGTACTGTTTTGAATCTCCACCGATCCGGCCGTCGCGAAAACTCCATCTCCTGCTGTCGACTGAATGGATCCGAAGATGAGACTGTCAAACAACAATAGCGTTGAGGCCACCGATTGAATTCCTGATCCATTCCCCAGAAAACGGGTCGAATGGATTTCGCCCCGGGCACCTCCTTCCAAACGAAGGCCGGACATCGAGTTGTCTTGGATCAGGTTGCGCTGAAGAAGCCCTTCCGCTCCCTGCAGAAAGGTCATGCCATATCTCCCATTCCCCTCAACCACGTTGTCGACTGCCAACACCTTGGAGGAGGTTCCACTCACCCAGATTCCATCGCCCGAGCTTCCCTGGGTGCTCCCCACCGTATTGTGCTTGATCAAGGCCTCACTGTTGGAGATCCGAATGCCCTGTCCTGTTGTCGACTGCCCGCTGCCATTGTCCAGGATCTGGTTTTCAAAGATGCCCAGAAGACCACCAGGAGAAGCAAATATGCCATTGACCCTGTTGCCCCCTCCAATTTGGTTTCCCTGGATGAGGGCATCTGAAGCGAATCCGACGACTCCACTCCCACCGTGTCCTCTGACGATGTTGCCGAAAATATGGGCCCGACTACCGGACAGGACTATGCCGTGAGAAGAGAGGCTCAGGACTGAGTTTTCGATGACATTGTTTCGAATGACACCCGAGGCATTCTGGAAGCTGATTCCACCCAGGCCTCCTCTGATGCCAAGACCTTCAATGGTGACACGCTCAAGGTTCGAGACGGTGATCACAGCCTCAGCACTGGTCACTTGGCCGGCATCGATGATCGGGAAGCTCCCCGGAGCACTCCTCAAGATGAGTCCGTTGAGATCGAGTCCGTTGTTGTTGTGTTTGATATTGAGGGTTTCAGAGTAGATACCATCATCGGAGATTTCTATAACATTACCCGGTTGGGCGGATCCCAGGGCAGAGGCCAAATCCGAGAAGGCCGAACCACCTCCCTGAGACACTTGAAGAATCACCGAATCATCCTCAACCGTCACTCCTCCCCAGTAGGAGGCGGAAAGATCCGTCTCCGACTGGACACTGGTTACGCGAACGAACCCTTCAAAAATGCCTCCGGTCAGAGGCGCATCCAAATCCGCACTCACCGTTAACCTTCCAGTCTCTCCGGAAGAGAGAGTGAGTGACGTGGGAGATACGGAGATATCCACCGTCCTATTCCCCACCGTTTCGGACCACCCTATATCAAACGACTGCAGTTCGGCACCCAGATTGGTCAGATCGAACCGACGCTCCAGATGGAGAGAAAGATCCTGTTCCACCAGTCCAAAGCTCGCGCTGACAGGGTCCAGAACAGCACTGATACGGGTGGCTTGTTCCAGATTCAGACGCCCGTTTCCAGTGTGGAGCACCTGCGCCGGCTCACCGAGCCAAACCGCCGTTTTGGCCGCGGTATTCACCAGTGCTGACTTGATGGCCCTGGCCATTTTCCCTGCCATCAATTGCTCAGCCCAGTCAGGGTGCTGCTGCTTGATCAGTGCTGCTGCACCGGAGACCATGGGTGTCGAGAAACTGGTGCCACTGGTCTGCAGTGTAAACAGAGGGTCGGGAAGAATCTTGTTGGAAGCCGTATGGATATTTTCACCCGGTGCGGTCAGGTCGGGTTTGATCTCCAGGTCGATGCTGGGACCGCGCCCGCTGAAGACGGCAACCAGGTCCGGCTGGGTAGGCATGGAAAGCTGTTCATCCACTGGCCTGAAGGTGATTTCCGCGGGTGATTCGGTAATCAGAAAATCGCGCAGAGCTTCGCCCACCGATCTTTCAATCATGACCGCCGGCTCTTGAATTCCATCCAGGCCACTCATGACGACCGAGCTTCCCTCCACATTGTTGTAGACCACCATGCCAGCAGCATTTGCAGCCAATACATTGCGGGCCTTGGTAGAGAAGAAACAGGTCCCTCTGGCAATCAACACAACCTTCCCGGACAAGCTGCCACCCGGAAGCGAGTCACAGGCGAGTTCCGTTTCATCCAATGTTCGAATGGAGACCATGGGTAAGGGGCCCACAGGTTCAGAGATAACTTCTCCTGTACCTGGAACATAGGCAATCCTGCCGAGTTCCATCGGCAATAATGAGCCGGCAGCGATCTCCAGTGCGCTGGCGAAAATCCGGGCATTACTGGTGGCTCCAACCGTGATGGCATCAGGACTGGTTCCAGGTGAGGTGATCGAATAGGGATCGGGCCCGGTATTTCCAGCGGCCGCAACGACCACAACCCCAGCTTCGACAGCCAGCGCAATGGCCATTTGCTCGGGATCCTGATCGGACGGCAGGGCTGGCCCTCCCAGGCTGAGATTGATCACGTCCATCCCATCCTGGACGGCATCCTCAATCGCGGCAATGACAGCGGCGGCTGTCGTGGTGGAATTCACCGAGGGATTACCGAACACCTTGTAATTCCCCAAGAAAGCACGCGGTGCGACTCCCTGAAGCGGGCCGAACGAATCAGCGACTGATCTCCCGCCCGCGATCCCTGCCACCTGTGAACCATGGCCCAACTCATCCTCGGGGGTCTGAATGTCTTGCTCCCTGAGTCCGAACTCCGGCTTCACATAGGTTCGCGCCACAATGATCTTGTCGTTGGTAAGGCTCGCATCGCCCAGCGGAAATCCCGCCGGTGCCGTGAAACCCTCCCCCTGGAACATTGGATGATCCGAATTGATTCCGGAATCGATGATGGCAATTTTCATTCCCCGGCCTGCCTGCTCCACACCCCCCACAGCCTCCCAAAGAAAAGGAGCTCCCACCAGAAACGGGGCACTGTCCAGGAGTAGATGAAGCTCACGGTTGGGATAGACCGCGCGGACCTCGGGTAATTCCCGCAGTTGCTCAATCTCGCTGGCTGGAGCTCTGACAACTAACATGTTGAGCAGGTATGCCCGCCGGCCCAGTACATTCAACCGTCCCCTCTCCAACCCTGAAACTCCTCCCGAAAGAGTTTGCAAGAATCTCAGCTGGGCATCTTCAATTTGACGATGGTAGCGAACGGCATCGAGACTCCCCAGAACGGTACGCCGTAACTGTGTCGAGCCTTCGGGAGTCCACTCCATTATTTTCTCAACCACCGAGGGTTCCGTCAGCAGGACCAGATAATCTCCCGGGTTTTCCCCGGGTGGGGAAGGATTTTGAAAAGCCGCCAATGAATGAGATAGAATGCCGAGAATAATGCACGCTAAAGTCAATCTTTTCATGGAGAAAGCTCTGTTCCTGAAGAAAAGGGGCGAGCCGCGATGATGCATCGGTACTCATCACGAACCGCCGAGATAGTCTCACCACCTGGCGGAGCACAGGTTCGCTGCGGTGATGTCGAAAAGAAACTATGCATAATAAGGGCTGGGCATTGGTTGCAGTGGACCTGATCGATTGAACGCCTCGCAAGGCGGCAACCGAGCGGATTGTCTCTTGGCTACCCCCCTCCTTGTCGCGATTGGTGGCTATTCAGTGGTTCCTTGTCAGTGCATGAAAATTATACAATATTCCCATCCCAAGACAGACACCGCCCTGGACCCGGAGTGATCGATTGCTAGGGTTATGAATTACGGAATAGTCCTGGATACCGGCTTCACTCGACATTTGACTCCGCCAGGCCATCCGGAGCGACCCGAGCGTGTCGCTGCACTTCTGGAGGCCTTTGAGAGGTGGAATCGCCTGGATGAACTGGTACGCGTCCCAACTTCCACAGCTCAAGAAGGGTGGATTCAAGCCGTTCACAGCTCGGCACATCTGGCACGAATCAAGGCGACTTCAGGAAAAGAATCCTCACAACTGGACGGAGATACGGCTACCAGTGCCGATTCGTACCAGGTAGCTCTGTTGGCTGCCGGCAGTGGCGTGACCCTGGTGGACGCGTTAGTCCGGGAGAGAATCGACAGCGGATTCGCTCTCATTCGTCCCCCTGGACATCACGCCGAAAGTAACAGGCCCATGGGGTTCTGTCTCTTCAACAACGTGGCGGTGGCAGCGGAGCAAGCTATCCAGAAGGGCCTGGCCGAAAAAGTGGCTATCGTTGATTTTGATGTTCACCATGGAAACGGCACTCAGGAAATCTTCTATTCCCGTTCCGACGTTCTGTACCTGTCCACCCATCAATTCCCCTTTTACCCCGGCACAGGTCACTTCTCCGAAACAGGAGCAGGTCCGGGTCAGGGATTCACTGCCAACTTCCCCCTTCCTGCCGGCAGCGGTGATTCATTCTATTGCACAATCTTTCAGGACTTTCTCCTCCCAATTATTCAGCAATTTTCCCCCCAGCTCATCCTGGTCTCTGCCGGGTATGACGCCCACCGGGATGATCCTCTGGCCGGCATGAATCTTTCGACTGATGGTTTCGGGGAATTGGTGAATCTTCTGAACAAAGTGGCACGGGAAGTCTGTGGAGGAAGGATTCTGTACCTTCTGGAGGGAGGCTACAACTTATCGGCTCTGTGTGATGCAGTACTCCTGACCATCGACACGTCATTAACGCCCAGGAAGTTCGACATTCCCACTGCCGGAGCCGAAGACTACGAAATCTATCGAGACGTCTTGAAGTCCAAGCTCACGCCCTACTGGGAGCTGTGAAGCCTGGGAGCGCTGGTCTCCGACCAGCGCGTTTCACGTTCCAGGTTCCACGTTCCACGAAAGAAAGAATGAAATCCCCCGCCGAATCTGGAGGGCGCACGGCCGTGCGCCCCTACGAAAGCACGAAGGCACGAAGGCACGAGAGCACAAGGCGCATTGCGCCCCCTCGCCGGCGCTGTTTACCCCGCGCCGTGTTGGCATACTAGCCACACGGTCATCGGCCCCGTGATAGGTTGGTCCGATGTCCCTGATGTCTCTTGAGCAGGTCTCGATCGCCTACGGTCCTCTGCCGCTCCTCCAGGACGCAACCTTGCGGCTGGAGCCGGGCGAGCGGGTCTGCGTGATCGGACGGAACGGTACCGGCAAGTCGACCCTCCTCCAGATCCTCGCCGGCCTCCAGCCACCCGATCAAGGTATGGTGCGCCGCGAGCCAGGGGTGCGCACGGCCCTGCTCGTCCAGGACGTGCCGCTGTCCTCCGACCGCCCGGTGTTCGATGTCGTCGCCGGGGGACTTGGCGAACTGAGCGAACTCACGACCGCGTATCACCAAACGGCTGTCGAGGTGGCGGCAAATCCTGAGCCGGCGTTGCTCGACAGGCTGGGTCGGTTGCAGCAGACACTCGAGGAACGCGACGGCTGGCGTCTCGAGCAACGGGTCGAGCTAGTTGTCGAGCGTCTGAGGCTGCCATCCGACGCGGTGGTCGACACGCTCTCCGGAGGATGGCGCCGGCGAGTCCTGCTGGCCCGGGCGCTGGTGGCGCAGCCGGAAGTGTTGTTGCTGGATGAACCGACGAACCACCTCGACATCGACGCCATCGGTTGGCTCGAGACGTTTCTCGGCGACTATCCGGGCACGGTGGTGGTCGTGACCCATGACCGGGTCTTTCTGCAAGGGGTCGCGACGCGGATTGTCGAGCTCGACCGTGGCCGTCTCACCTCCTGGCCAGGGGACTACGCGAACTACCAGCGGCGACAGGAAGAGCGGCTGGCCGATGAGACGGTACGCGAGGCCAAACAGGACAAGCGGCTGGCGTCCGAGGAGGCATGGCTGAGGCGGGGGGTCAAAGCCCGGCGCACCAGAAACGAAGGGCGTGTAAGGGCGCTGCTCGCGATGCGGGCGGAACGGGTCAATCGCCAAGCGCCTGTGGGCAACGTGCGGCTGCACGCTGAACATGGGCATCCTTCAGGTCGCGTGGTGTTCGAGGCGAAGGGGGTCTGCAAGTCATTCGATGGCGTGCCCGTCATTCGTGGTCTTACAACCCGGGTCCTGCGAGGTGACAAGGTCGGGTTGATCGGTCCCAACGGAGCCGGCAAGACGACGCTGCTGCGGATTCTCTTGGGCGAGCTCCAACCCGACGAGGGCGACATTCGCCGGGGGACTAATGTCCAGGTCGGCTACTACGACCAGCAGCGGGAACAGCTCGACCCGGAACGGACGGTGTTCGACTCGGTGGCAGACGGCAACGACACGGTGACGGTCAACGGCGAAACCCGCCACCTTCACGGCTATCTGCGTGACTTCCTGTTCTCGCGTGATCAGGTGCGCTCACCGGTCAAGTCGCTGTCGGGTGGCGAGCGCAATCGCCTGCTGCTGGCTCGGCTGTTAACGAAACCGGCCAACGTGTTGGTGCTCGATGAGCCGACCAACGACCTCGACCTCGAGACGCTGGAGCTGCTGGAGGCCCTACTGGTCGACTGGCCGGGGACGTTATTGCTCGTCAGCCACGACCGGGCGTTTCTCGACAACATCGTGAGTCATACCCTTGTGTTCGAGGGAGACGGGCGGGTGAGGGAGTACGTGGGCGGCTACCAGGACTGGCTGCGGCAGCGTCCCATCGCACCGGCCGGAGCCCCCCTGGAACGCCGTCGGTCACGGTCAAGAGACGCCGTTGCCCCGGCGCCCGCAGCAACGCCGGTCACAGTGAAGAAACGGCTGTCCTACCACGAACAGCGTGAACTGGTGGCGTTGCCTGAGGTGATCGA
>JAZFRU010000160.1:0-2721 GCA_036445815.1 Acidobacteriota bacterium
GTTGGTGGAGACGGAGGGATTCGAACCCTCGGCCTCCTGATTGCGAACCAGGCGCTCTGCCGAGCTGAGCTACGTCCCCACCCTAGATGCCTATTGTATACGGAGTAAACCCCAGGATTCAAAGCCCAGGGAAAATACGTTTCAATATTTCCGGAAGGCCTTCGGGCATGCCCGGAGAAACGTCCTTCCTCGGGTTCCGGGAGAGGATTCTTCGGCGATTGAAGAACGGGTGTTTTCGTGCTCCGGAAAAGAAGGTAACCTATCGAATCGTTTGGGTTGATACGAGAAGGTCAGGATGTGAGGAAGGGAGTCAAAGGTGTACAAGCAGGTCAAGTTGCGGGGGACGGTCGGTAGGAGTTCGATGCTCCTGGTCGCGCTGGTGGCTGGAGTCGTGGCCATCCATGGATCCCTGCTAGCAGGGGATGGTGTGGTGACCTTGAAGAATGGAGACCGCATCAGCGGAGACATCAAGAAACTGCAAAACGGAGAACTGCAGATCAAGCCCAGCTATGGTGAGAATACCTTTCTGGTCGATTGGTCCGATATAGAAAAAATCGAAAGCGCAGCTCTGTTCGTGTTCGAGACCGCAGCCGGTCGGCGTGTGACCGGATCCTTGAGGACCGACCCGCAGCAGCCTGGGCAGCTTCTTCTGGGAACGGAACTGACCGTGGATCCTTCCCAGCTGGTAGCCCTGAATCCGGTTGAAGAGCGATTCTGGGAACGCCTCGATGTGGCTCTCGACTTCGGCTTCAATTTCGCCAAGGCGAATGATGCAAGACAGCTCAACTTGCGAGCCTCTTCCGGCTATCTTGCCGAGCAGTGGCAGGCCCGTGTCCAGTGGAATACGTTGCAGAGCCTGTCAGGAGTCGAGGGTTCTTCCGACCGTTGGGATCTGGGGGCAAGCTACCGGAGGTTTCTGACTGATCGATGGTTCGCGGAAGGTTTCACCGATTTCCTTCAGAGCGACGAACTCCGGCTCGACTTGCGCTCGACCACGGGTGGGGCGGTCGGGAGTTATCTGGTCCGCAACCAGCGCTGGTATCTTGCGGTTTCCGGAGGGGCGGCCTGGACCAATGAACAGTTCCTGGATCCGGCCAATCCCAGGGTGAACAGCGGTGAAGGGCTCGGGACATTCGAGTTGAATATTTTTGACGTCGGGAATCTCGATTTTGGTACGGAGTTTTCCATACTGCCCAGTCTGTCTCAGGCGGGGAGGGTCCGAATGAACTTGAGTACCGATGTCCGTTGGGAATTGATCTCAGACCTGTACTTCAATCTGGGCTTTACCGATAACTTCGACAGCTCACCCGTTGGCGACACGCCCAGGAATGACTACGCCGTGACGACTTCAATCGGGTGGACCTACTGAGTAAACCTGAGACCGTCTGACCCGGAAACTTCGAAATGTTCGAGCGGCCGAATGTCGTTTGCCCGCATTTCTCACACCCTCTCTACTGCATCGGCACCATGATCCGTCCTGACGGTGTTGCACGACCCGCAAGGCGGGTACCCCCCAGCCTCCTCAACGTACCTTGAAGTACGTTTGCGGGGGCCTCGGTCGAGCGCCTTGTCAGGCCGGCCCTTGCACCGCTTCGTTACGAGAAGGTGTGAGAAATGCGGGCTAGGGCTGGCAAGTAGAGATGTAAGCCGAGTCCTGTCTCCCCAAATCGGGGTGGTGATCATTCGTCTAGGGATTAGGTTGCCCTAATCCTCAAGCAGCCTACCCGCTCTGTCGTCACCGAGTCGCCTCGGTGAACTGGCCGGGCCGACCAAAACGCAGAGCCTATTCGGCCTTGCACCGCGTGGGGTTTGCCGTGCCTTCGATGTCACCATCGAAGCGGTGGGCTCTTACCCCGCCGTTTCACCCTTACTTCGGCAGGGAACTGAATCCCTTCCAAAGCGGTTTATTTTCTGTGGCACTTTCCGTAGTGTCACCCCTCCTTCCAGTTAGGAAGCACGCTTGCCCTGTGGTGCTCGGACTTTCCTCCCTCCACTCGAAAGTGGACGGCGATCACCCACTCTACTTGCCAACCGATTCTTATTTTAACACGGACGTCCTGTTGACCCTTTTAGAAGGGTCAGCAGCCAAGTTGTTTCAAGAACCGATTCGTGTGCACGGGGTGGGTAGGAGCGCGTAAACTATGTAGCTGGCCTGAGATGTAAATGATGTCGCCAGTTTGGAAAGCACATCACCCCTTCGGGGTTCAGGCCCCTATTCCATCAAGAGGTGATTTAACTACCCCACTGCCATTCAGGGTAGTTCTTTCCCTTCTTTCGTTAAACGTGAAACGTTAAACCTGAAACGCGCGGGCCGAAGGCCAGCGCCGGTCCACTTGCCTCAGTCGATCTGAATCACTGATTTGGTCATTTTGGGAGTGTCCACTCCGATGATCTTTCCGTAAACCTTGCCGAGTTTGACATCGGCTTCGAATTTAACGGGTATTCGCAATCGATCGGTGGAGTACCAGATTCGGAGATCCCCTCCATTATTGAACAGGCCGCCCATGGTACTGATTCTCACCGTCTCAAAGGCACCAATGTCAGTGGGGACGACTTCGTGCTCCTGCACCCGAATGGTGATCGGCCTGATCGTCCCGCGGGCATTCAGGTGGATTAGATAGGAATCGCCGGGGTGCAGGGTGCGCAGGCGGGCCAGGTAGAACACCGATAAGATGTCTGCCACCGGTCCGGGGATTCCCGTGAGTCTTTCATTTTTTATCT
>JAZFRU010000161.1:0-2296 GCA_036445815.1 Acidobacteriota bacterium
GAGAAGACTCCACTGGCTCTTTCAGAACGAGAACAGTTGATCAGAGAAATTCTTGATGAGCTGTTTGGCCTGGGACCTCTCGAGCCACTGCTCGACGATCAAACGGTCTCCGACATCCTCGTCAATGGATCTCAGAACGTTTACATAGAGCGGCATGGACTACTGGAGCGAACAGGCGTACGGTTCGAGGATGACCGGCATTTGATGCGCATTGTCGACCGTATTGTTTCGAGAGTCGGACGCCGGGTGGACGAATCTTCGCCCATGGCGGATGCCAGACTGCTGGACGGCTCGCGAGTCAATGTGATCATTCCTCCTTTGTCCTTAGACGGTCCAATACTTTCCATACGGCGTTTCGGTCACGATCCGCTCACCGGTGACAATTTGGTGGAAAAAAATGCTCTGACTCCCGAGATGCTCCAACTCTTGAGCGGAGCTGTCAAAGGCAAACTCAACATGCTGATCTCAGGTGGTACCGGTGCCGGGAAAACCACACTCCTGAATGTTCTTTCGGCCTTCATACCGGAAGGGGAACGAATTACGACTATTGAAGACGCGGCCGAACTTCAGCTCAAGCAAGAACACGTCGTCCGGCTTGAGACACGCCCTCCCAATATCGAAGGCAAAGGTGCCATCCGTCAACGCCAGCTTGTCATGAACGCTCTGCGGATGCGGCCTGATCGGATTATCGTTGGCGAGGTTCGCGGTGAAGAAGCGATGGACATGCTGCAGGCTATGAACACAGGCCACGAGGGCTCGCTCACCACGATCCACGCAAACACTCCGCGTGACGCGCTGAGCCGCTTGGAGACCATGGTCTCGATGGCCAACCTGAAGCTCCCCGACAAGGCCATACGCCAGCAGATCGCAGCCGCCTTTGAAGTCGTTGTGCAGGTCAGTCGCTTGCCCGATGGCTCGCGAAGAGTCACAAATATTTCCGAGATCACTGGCATGGAAGGGCCGACGGTGACGATGCAGGACTTGTTCCTTTTTGAGCGCCAGGGATATGACGAGGACATGAAGGTCCGCGGTTGTTTTCGACCCAGCGGTATCAGGCCACGGTTCACTGAAAAACTCCTTGCCGCCGGTATTGTCCTGCCACCGGAGATATTCCAACTGGGAGGATCTCAACCCTCCAGAGAGAGGGAAGCCAAGGATCTCCGAAAGATAGGTTGAGGAAGCCACTATGCTGATTCTTGTGACCGTTGTGATTTTTTTGGGGATGCTGGGAATTTCCATCACTGCCCTGTATGTCTTAATGGAACGTTCGAGCGCCAGGAAAAGAATGGGCGCTCGTCTGGCGGCGATGCAGGAATCCTCTCCCCATCCCGCAACCGAGCTGGAATCAGACCTCATTCGGCAGGAAGCACTCAGTGAAATACCGGCTCTCAACCGGATCCTTGCGGAAATCCCGGCGATCTCGAGGCTACAACTGTTTCTACGCCAGGCAGGATTGCAGATAGGGGCTCCAGCGCTGCTGCTGGGCTCGTTAATCCTCGCCCTGTTTGGATTCCTGCTGGGATGGATGGCGAGTCTCCCGGTGCTTCTGCTTGGGTTGTCGGCGCTCGGTGCAGGAATGATTCCTTTCCTTGCAGTTGCCTTTAGGCGTCAGCAGCGCTTTTCGAAGTTCGAAGAATCATTTCCCGATGCCTTGGATTTGTTGGCTCGTGCGGTGCGCGCTGGTCACGCATTCACCACCGGGTTTGAACTGATCGCCGACGAAATGTCAGAACCGCTGGCCGGGGAGTTTCGCATCACCTATGATCAACAGAACCTCGGACTTCCGATGGGCGAAGCTCTGCAGAACCTGACCGAGCGCGTTCCTAGTGGAGATGTCCGCCTCTTCGTAACGGCCCTACAGATTCAGCGCGAGTCGGGCGGCAATCTGGGGGAGATTCTCGACAACTTGTCGGTGGTGATCCGGGAGCGCTTCAAACTCTACCGCCACATCAAGACGGTTACTGCGGAAGGGCGACTGTCTCTCTATTGCTTGATGGTTCTGCCCTTCGCCGTTGGTATTCTCATGTATGCGAATAATCCGGATTACATGACTCCTCTTTTCGAAGAAGAGTTGGGGAACCAGTTGCTACAGGGTGCTGTCGTTCTGCAAATATTGGGCTATTTCGCGATCCGAAAAATCACCAGCATGAAAGTCTGAAGGAGCTCGACATGGATCTAATGCTGTCTCTCGTCATTCTCGGAGCCCTGCTATTCATCGCATTCTTAGGCGCCGGCTATGCCTTCTCAACCCGTACTCTCAATCTAAAAAAACGAGTCCAGCCAAGTGGGGTGGAGA
>JAZFRU010000162.1:0-6807 GCA_036445815.1 Acidobacteriota bacterium
ACATTATCGATCAATCGGGCCGAGCCAATGCGAATCGCCCCGCACACCCTGACCGGACCGGTGACCTCTTTGACCGGCTGCATCTCCTCTGGATCCACCAGATCCAGGTAGTCCACTTCGATCAGAGGTTCATTATCCAGAACCTGCCGGGCCTTTACCAGAAGAGTCCGGGAATCCGTCTCCCCGGCTTCAATCTGTTCTTTCACGCTCTGAAGGGCTCGGTAGAGCAGCGGCGCCCGTTCTCTTTCCTCGGGTTCGAGATACTCATTGCGTGAACTCATGGCCAGGCCATCCGATTCACGAACGATCGAAACAGAGACAATATCCACCTGGAGGTTGAGGTCGTGGACCATTCGCCGAACAATCGCCATTTGCTGGGCGTCCTTCTCTCCAAAGTAGGCTCGGTCAGGCTGAACGATGTTCAGGAGTTTTAAAACGACCGTGGAGACCCCCTTGAAGTGGCCCTCACGGTGGACTCCACAGAGATGATCGCCGAGTTTCTCCACCTGGACGAAGGTCAACGATTGCCCCGGATACACTTCTTCCACGCTGGGGGCGAAAACGAAATCGACGCCCAGCCTTTCACAGTCCTCCAGATCAGACTCCAGCGTTCGAGGATAGTTTCGGAAGTCCTCCCCGAGCCCGAACTGACGGGGATTCACAAAGATACTGACCACCACACAGTCGCAGTCCTGCCGAGCCTTTCTGATCAGACTCAAATGGCCCTCGTGAAAGGCTCCCATGGTGGGAACGAGTCCCATGATGTCTTGAGACAGTCGGACGGTTTGAAGTCTTTTTCTGATGGCATCCACCGTCGTGACTGTCTCCACTGTCATTCCGAATTGACCTCCGCATCTTCGCGAAAGCAATGCTCCTGGGAAGGAAATTGACCTGCACCAACGTCGGAAATATAGGCCTTGGCGGCCTTCCTGAGCTCCGTTCCAAGCTCGGCATACTGCTTGACAAAACTGGGAGTGCGGCCTTGCGACAGCCCGAATGCATCGTGGCTCACCAGAACCTGGCCGTCGCAATGGGGACCCGCTCCAATCCCGATGGTCGGAATGGAGAGCCGGGAAGTCACTTGTTGGGCCAGGTCGGCGGGAATCGACTCCAGAACAATGGAGAAAGCGCCCGCTTCCTCCAGAATGACGGCATCCTCCTCTAATTTCTCCGCGGCTTCCTGGTCCCGGGCCTGGACACGAAAGCCCCCCAGCTGATGAACCGACTGAGGAAGAAGACCGAGATGTCCCATCACCGGAATTCCCACCTCCACCAGACGACGTGTCACATCCGCCATGACCCTTCCACCTTCGATTTTCACAGCCGCCACACCTCCTTCCTGTATCAGGCGGCCAGCATTTCTCACGGCTTCTGAAACGCTGACCTGATAACTCAGAAACGGCATGTCGGCCACCACCAGAGCTCGCTGCACGCCCCGGCTAACGGCCTGGCTATGGTGGATCATCATCTCAAGGGTCACCGGCAAGGTGGTCTCATAACCCAGCAGGACCATCCCCACCGAGTCCCCGACCAGCAGGATATCGATGCCGGCCTCATCCAGGATTTTCGCCAGTAAGAAATCATAGGCGGTCAACATGGTCACCTTCTGACCCTCTTGTTTTTTCTTTTTCACATCAGGAATTCGCAGGCGTTTCATCGCTATTCCCCTTTTATTTGGTTTCCCTCAACAGCTGCTCCAGCTGGTCGGCCTCAGTGTTCTCCAGGCCCTGCTGGCGAGCCACCTGGACGGCGTGTATCCCAAGGGACCGGTAAAGTTGATCAATGCTCGGCGGTAACGATGCCAATCCCTGCAAGTGAAGCTTCAGGGTCTTAACATCACCCCGCTGGACCGGTCCGGTGAGAGCTTCCCCCGGACACTTCAGAGCATTCTCGACGCTCGCTTCAATCAATGGAGCCAGAGCTCGACGAGCGGAATCAGACTCAACCCCGGCAGTCCCCATAACCTGGACGGCTGCGTCGATCAGAGCGACGATGTAATTGCTCGCCATGACTGCAGCGGCGTGGTAGACCGGCTTCCGACCTGGAACGATACGCACAATCTCGCCCTTGAGCAAGTGGACCAACTGCTCGGCCCATTCGGCGGCTTTTCCCGAGCCAGCGATGGAAAAGGTTGAACCCGGGAGCTTGTCCAGGCCCTGCTCAGGAGACGCAATCGTCTGCAGGGGATGAATTCCAGCACACGAGTTGCCCTGTTCCGTTAAAGGAGCCAGCACATCAGGCCCATAAATCCCCGAGGTATGCAGTACGACTCCCCCTTTAAGATCGGTTGCGAGAATCTTCGCAATCGCCTCGATGGCATCATCCGAAACAGCTATCAGGATGTTTTTCGCCTTGCTCGGAAGTTCTGCGTAGGAAACGGCCTGGGCTCCAGATCCTATGAAGGCCGCAGCGGTCTCGGCCCGGGATAACTTCCGGCTGGCTACTGCCACGACCTCTTGGCCTTGATCACTCAGCAGCTTCCCCAGGGACCGGGCCACTCTTCCCGCACCTGCTATTCCAAACGCCCTGCCCCGTTCGTCGGATTCCCGGATTGAATTGCTCGCCATCTGTGGCACAGACCAGTTATAGAAACATACAGGTTAGAATGAACTCGACTCAGCCCCATTTCGACTCACGAAACGACGAGTCGGTATCTCTGGATACCGGGCACAGTCACTATTTCAAAGTCCCATTACCTGCACCGCGACTTCACGGGTTCGTGGTCCGTTGTCAAAATCAAGCACCACGATTTGCTGCCAGGTACCCAGTCGCATTTTACCACTAACCACTGGAACCACGAGAGACGGTTTCAACAATGAGGCTCGAACATGTGAAAACCCATTCCCGTCGTGCCAGGTCTGTTCATGATGATAATCGCGAGTAGGAGGAGCGATTTTGTCAAAGAGTTCCTCCAAATCCCTGACCAGACCCGGTTCATACTCCACCACAGTGATCCCGGCGGTGGAACCCACCACAAACACGGTGACTGTTCCGCTTTCTATGGCACTCTCTGCGATTTTGCCCTGAACCTCGTCGGTCACATTGATCACGTGACAGTAACCCTGGGTGCGTAAAGTCAACGTGTAGTCCTTGATCAGCATCTTAATCTGTCCTTCCTGCAGGCAGGGGTAAGTCGGGCTTGAAGGGGTCCTGTCTCAATTGACTCGTGTCCGCTTCACTTCCTCTTCTTGCGTCCCGATCGAGGCTGGCAGATCGCACAAAAGTGAGTCCCACGCTGGCTCATCACCCGCTTCTGAATTTGGGCTCCACATTGATAACAGGGCTTGTCACCCTGGCCGTAGACCTTCAAATTCTCCTGATGGCTTCCCTTCTCCCCATCACTTTGCACATAGTCGCGAAGGCTGGTCCCTCCATGCTCAATCCCTTCGGTGAGCACCTGTAAAATAGCTTCGAAGAGAGACTCTTTCTCCCACCGCCGAAGGGATTGAACCGTCCGTGCCGGATGAATTCCCGCCTGGAACAGGGCTTCATCCGCGTAGATATTGCCGATTCCCGCCACAAAACGCTGATCCAGAAGTAATGACTTGATGGCGAGTTTCCGCTTCCGAAATCCCTCAAGAAAGGCTGGGAAATTATAAGCGGGAGTAAAGGGTTCCAGGCCCAGTCCTTTGAAGAACTCCTGAAGAACATGCTCCCTTTTCTCCATCAAGAACACCTTGCCGAACTTGCGAATGTCTCGAAAGAGAATCGCGCCTCCCTGCTCGAAGTGAATCTGGAGATGAGTGTGGCGATCCGGTGCGTGTTGTAGAGCACGCTGAAGTCCGGTCACGGGATGTCGATGAAACCCCTCGGAATCCGGTCGATCAGGATGACGAAAGGTCAACTGGCCCGTCATCCCGAAATGGAAAAGCAGGTAGTGTCGATCCAACCCTGCTATGAGATATTTTCCTCTTCGATCCAGTTCACGAATGCTCTGTCCGGGGAGATCCTCCAACAATTGTGCCGGCTTGACCTTGAAGATCTTGCAGTCGGCTGCCGTGATATCCACGACGGTCTGACCCACGGCATAGGGCTCAAGACCTCTTCGAATGGTTTCGACTTCAGGGAGTTCAGGCATGATTAAAGAGCGCTGGTTTACGACCAGCGCGTTTCACGTTTCACGAAACCTCTACACCTCTACAGCCGACCGGACTCCTTCCGGTTTGTGGAGGGTCCACCACTGTTCGGCTCGTTCCTGGCTCCAGGGCTGGGCAATCCGACAGGCAACCAACTGCCGGGACAGCTCCAGGGCGGTCTGGGGACGTTTGTCTCTATCTTTTTCAAGACACGACAGTACCAGTTTCTCAAGATCCTCCGGAATATCCAATTCGCTCCGCTCAGAGGGAGGAATGGGCGGAGTCTGGATGTGCTGCAGAATGACCTTCATGGAGACCTTGTCCTCAAAAAGAAGTTGCCCGGTCAACAGCCAGTAGGCCACACAACCCAGGGAATATATGTCCGACCGAGCGTCGACTTCTCCCTGGCCCAGGGCGGTCTCGGGGGACATATAAGCCGGGGTACCGGTGGTGATGCCTTCTCGGGTCAACTGAGTCTGGTCGGTGCTGTCATCGGAATAGTCCTTGACCAGGCCGAAATCCAGGACTTTGATGAAGTCATTTTGAATGCCTAGCCGACAGACATAGATGTTACTGGGTTTGATATCTCGATGAATCAGTCCGTTTCGATGGGCTTCGGCAAGAGAATCACAAGCCTGGATCAGAAAATCAATCGCCCTCTCTGCAGGGATCGGACCAAAGCGAGTCACCAGCGATTCCAGATCGAACCCGTCCAGGAGTTCCATGGCATAGTAGAAACTCCCGTCATCGGTGGTTCCAAAATCGTAGAGTTCCACCGTATGAGGAGATCTCAATGCCGCCGTCGCCTGAGCTTCCCGTTCAAAGCGACGCAGTGCGACCCGGCTCACGCCCCCGCCACCGGTCGCTCCCAGTACCTCGGGACTGAGCAGTTTGACGGCCGCCAATCGGGCCAGCAATCGGTGCTTGGCCATCCACACCTCTCCGATTCCCCCGCGACCGAGGAGCTTGATGAGCCGGTAGCTTCCCATCTGCCGGGCCTGACTGACATCACAGCCCAGCTGGTAGATGATCCGGGATCCCATGAAGGCCAACCCGGCACTCAGGTAGTAGGGAAGGACGAGTTCCACCACGTACATCCCCTCCGGGGTGGGGCCTCCCCGGGCAACCAGGCCAACGAGAAACATCAGGGGACCCATCGAGGCCGTCACCAGAGCCGCCAACAAGGTCTTTCCCGGTGAACTGGGGACAATCAGGGGAAACAACACCAGCCACACGCACACCCATGAGATTCCAGTCGTTTCAAAGCCGATAGGAAGCAGCCAATAGGTCCCCACATCGATACCCATCGCACTCACCGCCCAATACACCAAGCCCATATCCAGAAGGAACTGTGCTTCGAAACGGCCGCTGCGGGCGGCAAAGAACACGACCAGGGATAGGCCAATAGAAATCACGGCGGCAACATCACCTACCAGGGGGGATCCGGCATCCGCAAAGGCGGAGACGGAAAAAAAACGACCGACGGTATAGGAAATGAAGTAGGTAATGGCGTACAAGAGGGCGGCCATGCTGAGCCGTTTGGAGGCAGCCTCGAGCAGATCAGCGGGAAGCGTCGCGGAAGTTGTCGGAGAGGTGCGAAGATAGGAAGGAGTTTCTTCCCTGGCTTGAACGAAAATTCTCTCAGCCATGATCAATGAGCGCTGGTCTGCGACCAGCGCGTTTCACGTTTCACGAAACCTTTACACCTCTAATGCCGACCGGACTCCTGCCGGTATATGGAACTCCGGCACGATTGAAGAGTGCTGGTCGAAGACCAGCGGTCATCAGGTCAGCCGGTTCACAGACTCCCATACCAGCGGGCCAGTTCCTTCCCGATCAGGTGAGGATTGTCCTCTTGAAGGTAGTGAATTCCCGGTCCGATGTTCACGACTTCAAGATTTTTCAAATGTTCGCGACTCCACTGGACGATGGGAGCACTGATCAGAACACCGGGGTCGCCGTGAAAGAGCAGCTTGGGAATATCCGACTGCTGCAGCGCTTCAGAAAAGGTCTCAACCGCCCGGCACACATCCTCGGGCTCCCCCTCGATGGGGAGTTCGTTGGGCCAGACCCAGACCGGTTTGCGACTGGCGGTTTCCAGAAACGGCTTCCTGTAGTGATCCAGTTCCAGCTGCGTTAACCCCCGAGCCACTGAACCGGGCAGGATTTTCTCGATGAATATATTCTGATTCACGATGATGTCCCAGCCCACCTCTTCGGTCCGAAAGCTTTGAAAGACTTCCTTCTTGGGTCCGGGAAATCGATCCCACGTCAACGTCCCCAGGAAGGCCTCCATGAATGCCAACCCCTTGATGTTCTCCGGGTGACGCATGGCGTAGTGGAATCCCAGGCCGGAGCCCCAATCGTGGACCACCAGGGTGATGTTTGTCAGTCCCATCTTTTCGATGAAGCCTTCCACGTATTCGACATGATCGAAAAATCGATATTCGATATCCGGCTTGTCCGATTTCCCCATCCCGATCAGATCCACAGCGATACAACGAGCCTGAGAACTGACGTGAGGAATAATATTTCTCCAGAGATACGACCAGGTGGGATTTCCGTGGAGAAACAAAATGGGATCCCCCGCCCCCTCCTCGATGTAGTGCATTCGGGATTCCTGCACCTGGAGGTAACGGGACTCAAAAGGGAATTCTGATGAAATCTGCTGCTCCATGTTCTAGCGACCGTCGAAGACAATCTCGCCGGACAGGCCGGTCATCACCACTTT
>JAZFRU010000163.1:0-10370 GCA_036445815.1 Acidobacteriota bacterium
CCCTTGGCCGAGTGCATCTGACGGGAATGCCGGAGACGGAGAACTCCCAGGATGACACCAAAAATCGCCACTCCGATGATGATGGCGACCGAGTACTGGTAAATCTCAGCCATGGACTCCTATTTTATCATGGAGCGACGAGCACGAGGTGTCGGGGGCAAGTTCCGTGCACCATTTCTTGTGAACCATCGCCGGTCGTGGTTGTGTGGAACGTGGAACGCGCTGGTCGCAGACCAGCGCTCGGGTCAGCCGGTCAGGCGGTCAGCAGGCGGGCGCAGCCCGCCCAGGTCAGGGAGCGGCCTCGCGTTGCTCGGCCGCGTTTCAGGTTTTACGTTTAACGTGGATCCGGAATGTGGGAGGCGCCTCAGTGCGCCGAATCCGGAAGGGCGCACGCCGTGCGCCCCTACAATCCTTTTCGTGGAACGTGGAACCTGGAACGTGGAACGCGGGCGAGCGGAGTGAGGCCGCTCCGAGGGTCAGGATTCAGCGGTTAGTGGTTTCCGGTTCAGCAGCAGCCAACCGATCAGAATCGAAGCGAGAATGCCGAACTGTAAAACACAGGTCTCCAGGGTGGGCCGGATTTCCAGCATCGAAAATGATCCCATCCACAGCAGTGGTGTCTCCTTGATCCATCCGATCTCCTGCAACTCGTGCACCCCGTAGCCGGCAAAAATAAACGCCAAAAGACCCAGAAGGATGCCGGTCAGGGAAAAAAACGGCTTCAAGGGAATCCGCACTCCGAACTTGAACATGAGCAGGATCAAGACAGCCAGAATCACCGTCCCGGTAACGAATCCAACGACCACCGCGCCCTGAGCACCGGAGCTTCTAATCCATAGAGCCTGATAAAAAAGGACCGTCTCCACCGCCTCACGATAGACCACCAGGAAGGCGACTGATGCCAGGGTCAGGCCCCGCCCGGTTCCCACCGCTTCCTCGGCCTTCTTTCGGATATACTCCTTCCAGTTTCTGACGTCGATCTGTTGAATCACCCAGAAGGTTACCGAAAACAGGACGGCCGCAGCCAGCAACGAGGTGATCCCCTCCAGGGCCTCCTGATTGAGCGGAGAAAACGTCAAAATCACCTGGAATACCCACCAGGTCACGATTCCCATCAGGATGGCGGCGACGGTTCCCAGACCGACGTATTTCTGAAGACGACCATAGCCAGAAATGGCCAGGTAGGTCACCATCAATCCCAGAAGAAGAGCGGCCTCGATGCCTTCTCGCAAGATGATGGTCATCGACTGCAACAGGGTCACTCCCGTTTCGACTCTCGAATCCTGCAGTGACATTCTCGAGCGCCTCAGCACTTCGCGCAGGGACTCGTAGCCGAGATCGACGGCCGTCGCTGACCCACCGCTTTGCAGTTCCATCCGATAGCGCCAGAACTCGGTTTCCAGTTCCGTGGCCAGGGACCGGTCCCTTAGTTGCAGGCTGGACTCGACGGGCTCGACACCTTTGAGATAGGCATCCAGGGTGAATCGAAGCGCCTGCTCCAGGTTTCCACTGTGATAAAAATCCCTCCCTTTTTCCAGTCTCTGCTCGGCCAGCAACAACAACTCTTCCAGCGAGGCTCCAGGTGGATTTTGTCGATAGTAATCAATATGGGCCATCTGGACGGTCAGACCCAGGTCCGAGAACTGGGACACCAGGTCTTCGCTGGTATGGGTTGCCAGGTCCTTCAAGGAGAGCGGGAGAGGACTCTCCGGGGCCACCGGACTGAAGCCCTGCCTGAAAGTAAAGACGAAGAAGGCCACATCCCAGCGTGCCTGGTCGTGGAGCGATTCCAGATGGGAGGGCATCTCCGTCCCTTCCACCCCAAAGGTCACGGCATTGTATATCTGGTGGGGAGCCAACTGATTCATTCGCTCCTCCAGGAAGGACCGGGGAGCAGGATCCAGATCCTCGGACGAAGGACCGTTTCCATCCCCGTTGGCCCCATGACATTTTTCACAGTTGTCCCGATAGAGTGTTCGGCCGCGGGACAGGTCCGGAACCACGTTGGGATAAGCAATGACATTGAGCTGCTCGGACAGCCTGGGAAGCAAATCCTGGGTTAGAGCGCGAACCTCGGCCCACTCGCGCTTATCCCGAATCATCTGCCCGGCCATCTCAAGACCGGAAAGAATTTCCGGATCAGGATCGAGTTGCTGGTACTGTTCCAGCAACAGCTGGCTGAACTCCAGCATCTCCTGGTATTCAAAGTCGTTCACCACCTGACCCGATTCGACGGCCGCTCCATAGTCCGTACCCAGGTACTGAAGAAGAAAAATAAGCCGCTCGGGTTCAATCAGGTCAGGATCATCCGACATCACGATGTCCGAGGAGGATAATCCGGACCCGGGGGTTCCTCCGGCCGGGACAAACAAGACGGCAATGGCAATAACTATCGGTAGAAGCGTCAGAAGCGGGAAAATGCGGCGAATCAGGGGCATCGTTCTCCAATTAATCCAATTGAAATCGACTTTCAATTTCAATTGTAGCACGCCCCCAAAGGCGCCGCAAGCGTCGCTCCGCTCGGGCGCGTTTCACGTTTAAGGTTTCACGTTTCACGAAAAGAAAGGTAGGGTGGCCGGGCTACGCCCTACGATTAGGTGGCAAGCCCAGTGTAGCGGCCGCTCTATGAACGGCTCTCTTCATCCTCCCGTGGAACGTGGAACGCGGGCGAGCGGAGTGAGGCCGCTCCGAGTGTCAGGGGTCAGCGGATTCGGCGCCCCGAGGCGCCTCCCATACTCCGGCCTCGTTAAACGTGAAACATGAAACGTTAAACGCGCTGGTCTTCGACCAGCGGTCAGGGGTCAGCGGTGTCAAAACCCACGCTCTCGGCGATATCGCTCCATCTTACTCGATAACTATCGAGCAGGAGTTGACTGCCGCTGGTATGAATTTCGCCTTCGCTGTCCCGGTACTGGAAGTAGTAAAGGGTATAGGAGTCGGTATTCTCCAGACCTCCAGTTCGAGTGTATTCCACTCGACTCACATACTCGCCCAAGCGCTCTTCCGATGGGTTGAACACCGCAACTCCCGCCAGACTGGACTCTGGAACGGTTCTCACCACGTTGTTGGTCAAGGGGAAAAAGAGTTCCTGGCGGCGCGTTTCAAAGAGCTCATTGAATCTGAACCGACAATCGAGCGCCTTGAGATCCCGGTCCAATCCGGCCAGCACCTCATCCACTTGCTCCCATCTGGCTGTTTCGACGGATCCTCGGGTCTTCAGCCGGATCGGAAGATTTCTCTCCTGGAGAGCCGACTGACACGGCGGTGACTGCATTGAGCCGGAATCCTGAGCCGGTATCAGTCCACCAAAAGCAGCCCAAAGGACCAGGGCGATGACCACTGTCATCCAGTTCATCGAGACGCTCGCTTCAAGAGTCAGTCTCCTTCATGTCCCCACACACCCTGCGGGCGTGACGAATGCAATCGGAAATACCTACCCCATCCAGAAAATTCCCAACCAGATGCAAACCAGGAATGGCGGCCACTTCCCGATTCAACCGCTCGATTCTGCCATGATGACCCAGACGATACTGAGGGAGAGCCGTTTGCCAACGGTAGATCATTCTGGAAACGGGCTCCCGTACGATCGAGAGGGTGTCCTTCAGTTCACTCTTCATCCGATCTACCACTTCCTCGTCATCTGAAGAGATCCATTCCCCGGCTTGATCTCCCCCGATAAAACAGCGAAGCAATTCATAACCTTCCGGACAACGCCCTGGGAATTTGTGGTTGACCCAGGTACAGGCTGACAGGGTCTTCGCCTCGCTGGGCGGAACCAGGAACCCGGTACCTGTCCTGCCGGAAAGCACTTCCTGATCATATCCAAAAGCCACAATCACCGCCGACACATAGGGCACTCCCTGCAGAAGATCGGCCACCTCGGGAAAAGCGTTTGAAACCAGTGGGGCTGAACTGGCGGCGGGCGTGGCCAGGACGACCGTGTCGAAGTCCTCCGCCTCTCCCCCGACACGTACCCGAAATCTCCCCTCCTCCCGGGTCACCTCGGACACCGGTGCCTGGAGCCTCAGGTCAACGCGGCCCTGTAACCTTTCGACCAGGGTCTGGACCAGCTCCGCCATGCCCTTTTTCAGGGAAAGCAGGGACTCCTTTTTCTCCCCGAATCTCTTGGGCTTCAGAGGCTCAACCATCTGCAGGAGAGCCTTGGTAAGGCCTCTCCGGGAACGCTCAGCCCGATAGAGATGAGGGAGGGTGCTGCGAATGCTGAGCTGATGAGGATCACCTCCGTAGACTCCAACCACCAGCGGTTCAAAGATTTTCTCCGATACCTCTCGGCCCAAACGACGGACGATAAAATCCGATACCGACTCATCCTCCAGGGTGGAAGCCCCGATCAGAGGCTCCAGAATGGCCCTCAACCGGCCCTGCCAGCTGAGAAGAGGGGTCGTCAAGAAGGTCGATCGGTTCAGAGGCAGAGGGTACAGTTTCTGTTCGGAAAGCACATAGGCCTGCCGGTGGTGGGGCGGGGTTCGAACAAGATCATCTTCCAGCCCCAGTTGTCGACACAGATCCAGGGCCTCAGGTTTTTGAGAGGCAAAAGAATCGGGACCTCCTTCCCAAAGAAAATTCCGGGTGGATTCGGAACGAATCACTCCACCCAGCACAGAGGAAGATTCCAGCAAGACGATTTCGGCTTCGGAGGGATCAAGAGATTCGCTCAAGAAGAACGCCGTCGCCAGTCCAGAGATGCCCCCACCGACGATCGCCACGCGGCGAACAGAACCCTCTTCTTTATCGCCTGGTCTTGTCATGCACCCACTCGACAACGGCCTCGACGTTCTCCACGGAAGTCTGAGGCAAAATACCGTGACCCAGATTGAAAATGTGACTGGGACACCCTTCGGCATCCTCAAGAACCCTGTCAACCTTCTGTTCCAGACAGTCCCGAGGCGCCAACAAGGCCAATGGATCGAGATTTCCCTGGATTGGAACGTCGCCTTCGAAACCACTGCTCGCCTCGCTCAGACTCATTCTCCAGTCGACGCCCATCACGGTGGCTCCGGCCTGCTTCATCAAATTCAGGAAAGTGGAGGTTCCCGTGCCAAAGTGAATCATGGGAACCGAGCAGTCCTGGAGGCGGTCAAAAATCGTCTTCGAATAAGGCAGAACGTACTGCCGATAGTCTTCAGGTGCAAGGCATCCCACCCAGCTGTCAAACAACTGGATGACCTGTGCTCCGGCTTCAATCTGGGCGCGTAGATATCTAACGGTGACCTCAGCGATTGTTTCCATCAGCTTTTGCCAGGCTTCAGGGTGGGTATACATCATGAGTTTGGTATGCATGAAGCTCCTGGAGTAGCTCCCCTCAATCATGTAGCTGGCCACCGTGAAAGGGGCTCCCGCAAACCCGATCAAGGCCTTCTCAGGATCCAACGAACTGCGCACCAGTCCGATGGCCTCCAACACTGCCCGAAGATCATCCTCCGGATCTCCCACGTGGAGCGATGCAACTTCCTGAGGACTCCGAATGGGCTGCTGGATCTTCGGTCCTTCGCCCTTGGTAAAATCAAAAGCAACTCCCATGCTCTTGAGGGGCAGCAAGATGTCGGCAAAGATGATGGCGGCATCCAGGTCAAAGCGCCGCAGGGGCTGAAGCGTCACATCACGAGTAAGTTCGGGATCGGCACAGATTTCCAGAAGAGTATGGTTCTGCCGCAGCTTCCTGTACTCCTCCATGTAGCGACCTGCCTGCCGCATGAACCAGACCGGAGTACAGTCGACTTCTTCTCCCCTGCAGGCCCTCATGAAGCGTGAGTTATTTCCCGTTTTCATAATTCCTCTCATCCTACTCCATTTCGTACCCTTGTGCTGTTCAGGCAATCGGGCATGCATCTATGGGTGTAAGGGTCCGGAGTCATGAGAAAAAATGGAATCCACCTCAGGAAAGACCAACGGCACAAACTGCTCAAAATCACCCCCCAGGGTTGACTCCTCCCTCCTCTTTCCCATAGACTAGCACTCGTGAGATTCACGATGGTTTCAAACAGTATCGCCTCCTGCATGTGTTGTTGTTGTCCACATACATGTATCCAAGGAGCGAACTGTGCCCATGGTTCTCCATCGTGAAGGTATAACCCAAAACGATTTTATCGAGACCCGGAAAGCCCGCAGGATCGCTCCTGCGGGCTTTTTTTTTGCCTATTGGGGAGATGAGCAAGTTATGCAACTACCGGTTTTAGCAACACCAATTCTGCCTCAAATCGATGAAGGCGCATCCACTGCAAGCATCATCGAATGGACCCTGAAGCAATTTGCCGACCAGAGAATGGTTCTCACAACCGGGTTCGGGATGGAAGGGTGCGCGTTGATCGATCTGTATGCGGCTCACCAACAGCCCCTGGATGTGATCTACCTGGACACCGGATTCTTCTTTCCGGAGACCTATCACCTGATCGACGAGTTGAAGGCCCGCTATCCGAACGTGACTTTCATCAACAGTGGCACCAAGCTCACTCCTGAGCAACAAAGAGTTCGCCATGGAGACCAGCTCTGGAAATCGAATCCGGATCTCTGCTGTGAGTTACGAAAGGTCGCCCCCATGCGGGAGGCCTTAAGCGGTGTGGATGTGTGGATTACAGCACTCCGGCGAAGTCAGGGTCCCAGCCGGGCCGATCTCAGAGTGGTTGAATGGAATGACAAGTACAAGGTCATCAAGGTCAGCCCGTTGGCCAGTTGGTCTCGTCAGGACGTTCGGAAACACGTCACCACCCACAAAGTTCCCTACAACGTGCTCCATGACCAGGGCTACCCCAGCGTCGGCTGCACCCATTGCACCCAGGCCGTTGCCGGTTTGTCAGGGGAGGACTATTCTCGAGAGGGTAGATGGGCCGGAACGGAAAAGACTGAATGCGGATTGCACACCTAGATCTCTCCCCATCTGCTGTCCAGACCATCGCCCCGCCCCGTCACCACTGCAGTTGAAAAAGACCGCTGGCAGTACTCCCGATTGCGAGGCCAGATGCCGGAACTCGACCCTTTGCTGGGAATCATGACCGGAAAAAACCGTTACCCCTCATCGACCCGCTCAACCGCCCCTCGGACGCTGGACCCTCCAGGCCGGGCTGTGCTTCTGGCCGCTCATGGTTCTCGATGTCAACTTCAGTCGGGGATCGGCGCCCGGGAGCATGCCCGAAGGCTTTCGGCGGAATATGGTGTTCACGAGGTCGCCGTAGCATTCCGGCAGGGAAAACCCTCTTTTTCGGAAGTGCTGAACTCCATCTCCAGTCGCGAAATCACCGTCGTTCCCTTCTTCTCCTGCCATGGCTACTTCTCCCAGAGAGTGCTGCCTCGGGAACTCTCCCTGAATCGGCACTACTCCCGGCGACGGGTACAATTCACGGAACCCGTGGGGACCCATCCTCGGATTCCAGTTCTGGTGGCACAGAGGATGGGAGAAATCTTCCATCGGTTCCAGCTGAAGCCGGAACGAACCGCTTTATTGGTCGTGGGCCACGGCACCCACCGCCACGCGACCAGCGCGTCGAGCACGCTGAACCTGGCAAGCCATCTGACAAAGAACGTGCCCTGTGCCAACGTACAACCCGCTTTTCTGGATGAGCGACCATTTCTGGAGGAGACTTTCCAGAATTTGTCCCAGGACCAGATCGTGGTCCTCCCTTTTTTCATGGGCGAGAGTTATCATGTCCTTCAGGATATTCCGAGGCGTCTGGCCTTGGAAAATCCCATCAGTGATCGGTTTCCCGCAGAGAGTACTCAGGCAGGACGGCGAGTGATCGTGGACCGTGCTGTGGGCCTCGACCCGGGCCTCACGGCCGTGGTGGCTGAAATGGTCGGTTGCCTGCCCACTGACAGCGGGGATAGGATGTCCGAGGGATGAACATGAGAATGAGCACCGGAATCGTCTACCTGGTAGGGGCCGGCCCAGGTGCGCCCGATCTCATCACGGTCAAGGGCTTGAAGTTGCTGCTTCGAGCCGATGTCGTTCTATTTGACCGGCTCGTCTCACGAGAGTTGCTCCAGGAGTGCCCCGATTCTGCCGAACTCATCGACGTGGGCAAGACACCGGGAAAACCTTCGATTGAGCAGAGCGAAATCAATTCAATTTTGATTGATCAGGCCCTGCAAGGAAAACAGGTGGTTCGCCTGAAGGGAGGCGACCCCTTCGTCTTTGGACGCGGCGGAGAGGAACTGGAGGCCTGCCGCAGGGCCGGGATCCAGTGTGTGGTGGTCCCTGGAGTCAGCAGTGCTCTGGCTGCTCCCGCAGCGGCCGGAATACCGGTGACCTTTCGAGAAATGAGCCGCCACTTCGTCGTGGTCACCGCCCACGACAATGATGCCGGGTCGCCTCTGGATGTCCAGGCGTTCGTTTCGATCGACACCCTGGTCATTTTGATGGGACGAGCGCAATTGAAAGAGATCTGCCAGTCGCTGATCGCGGCGGGCAAGGATCCGGAAACACCTGCTGCGTGTGTGGAAAGGGCCACTACTGGAGAAGAAAAGATTGCGGTGGGACCGCTGCGGTCCATTGCCGACCTGGCCGACAGCAACCAGCTGCGGCCACCGGTGGTGACGGTTATCGGGAAGGTTGCAGCACTGGCCACGGCCTCGGGCACCGACAGGAATCCCTACTGGGAAATCATCGATGGATTTTCGCGTGAGTTAACTCCATGTCAGAGCTGACGGCCGGTGAAACCAACCGCTTGCTGGCCCGCATCGGCAACACGCCTCTGGTCGAGCTTCGAACCCTCTTCCGCTCCGACAAGATCCGAATCTTCGCCAAACTGGAGTGGTTCAATCCGGGTGGCTCCGTCAAAGACCGTCCGGCTTACAACATGATTCGCAAGGGAGAGGAGACGGGAGAACTTCACCCCGGCAAAACCATCGTGGACTCCACCAGCGGCAATACCGGCATCGCCTACGCCTTTATCGCGGCGGCCAAGGGATACAAGACTCTTCTGGCCATGCCGGAAAACGCCAGCGTGGAAAGAAAGAAGATCCTCACTGCCTATGGGGCAGAGCTGCTCCTGACGGATCCTTTGGAAGGGTCGGATGGCTCGATCCGGGTCATCCGCGAGTTGTATGAGAAATCCCCGGATCAATATTATTATCCCGACCAGTACGGGAATGATGCCAACTGGCAGGCCCACTACGAATCAACCGCTCCGGAAATTTACTCGGACAGCCGCCAGGAGGTCACCCACTTCGTCGCCGGGCTGGGAACCAGCGGCACCTTTGTGGGAACCTCCCGACGCTTGAAGGAGTTGAACCCCGAAATCCAGGCGATCTCCTTCATGCCCGACTCGCCTTTTCACGGCCTGGAAGGTCTCAAGCACATGCCGACTTCCATTGTTCCCCGGATCTATGATGAGAGTGTGGCGAATGAAAACCTCGACATTTCCACCGAAGCCTCTCAACGAATGGTGGTGCGCCTGGCCCAGGAAGAGGGTCTCTTCGCCGGCCTTTCCTCCGGCTCCGCTCTGGTCGCGGCATTGCAGGTCGCCAAGAATATTGACCGCGGAACCATCGTCACCGTATTTCCCGACAGTGGAGACAAGTATCTGTCCGAGGAATTCTGGAAGGAATAATGATCCGTCTGAAGAACAACCATGTCGAGTCGATCAAAAAGATTGCTCAGGAGACCTACCCTCACGAGTGTTGCGGAATCATGGTGGGTCAAGTGGAAGGGGATGTCAAAAGTGTCAACGAACTGATTCCCGCCATCAATGAACGCACCGACAGCCTCGCCAATCGCTATCTGATCACGGCCGAGTTCGTTCAGAATATTGAAACCAGACTCAGAAACACGGACTCGAACATCGTCGGTTTCTTTCACAGCCATCCCGATGTTCCTGCCCGTCCTTCAACCTATGACCGGGATCACGCCTGGCCCTGGTACTCCTATCTGATTGTTTCCGTCGTGAAGGGACAGGCCGTTGAGGTCTTGAACTGGAAACTGCAAGACGATCGCACCGCTTTCGATCCCGAGACCATCGACGTCGTTTGACCGGAGCGCTTGTCTCCGACAAGCGCGTTTCACGTTTAACGTTTCAGGTTTAACGTGGGGCCGAAATGTGGGAGGCGCCTCAGCGCGCCGAATCCGGAAAGCCGCTCAACCGGACTTGCCCCCTGATCGAAGGACGCACGGCCATGCGCCTCTACTCTCTTCTTGCGTTTAACGTTAAACGTTAAACTTGAAACACGCTGGCTTCCAGCCATCGCCCGTGCTCCGTTCCCCTCCTTTCTGCGTTGCCTTGGACCGTTCAAAGGGATAGCATCTAGCCCTTACAGATCCATTTTTCGGTGCACGGCAGGCCATCAACGGTCGTGAAAGGATGTCAATGAAAGCTTCTGACCTGTTCGTCAAGTGCCTGGAAGCCGAGGGGATCGAATAC
>JAZFRU010000164.1:0-4992 GCA_036445815.1 Acidobacteriota bacterium
TCCTGAAGGTAGAACCCAAACAAGGTCTGCCGCCAGCCTCTCCTTCGGGTGCTTTCAGCCGTGTCGGCCTGAAATTGCTGTGCCTGACCCTGAAGGAACTCTTCCAGGGTCCGGAAGGTATACTGGCCCAGCGTCCCGGTCCCAAAGGTGATGGCGTTGTTCTGAATCCGGGTGACACTGGCTCCGCCCTGAATGCCGTGAGATCCAGCCGTCCAGTTGAAGTCATCGGAGTATTGATAGCTTGTGTAAGGGTTGAGTTGAGGCGATGAACTCCCCAGGGTGGTCAGTCCCAGCTGGCCTCCCTGAGAGCGGCCGAAGCGAATCTGTCCCATGGTTTGCCCGTTCGGTACGAAGGTTGGAACCTGGCCCGATATCGAATTGCTGAATCGCTCCAGGAAAGAGCGGTTCACGCCAAAACGTGCCGTGTTGATGAAGGTGGGAGAAAAGATTTTTCGATATTCGATAACGCCCGACTGGGTCCTGGAAAAGGCCTGGGACTCCAGGAACTGGTGGTTGTCGGGGGTGAGAACGTCAGCCTCATCAAAGGTGTAACGCACAAAGATATTGTCCTGGGTGGTGAAGTGATGATCAAAACGGGTCGAGAAGTAGTCCTCATTGGTCGTCCTGTTGGGTCCGCTCAAGAACTCTCCACTGCCGTCCCCGAAGTTTCGACCGTTCGGCAAGGGGAAAAACTCCAGAAAGGGCTTGACCGAGTCAGCCACCACAATGTTCCGGGTTCCCCCGGTCGGGAACCCGTCGGAACCAAATTCGGGCAGGATCCCCTGTCGGGAGGCAGCATCCGGGACCACCGCGATATTGGTTAATCCCAGACCCTCTCTCAAGCCTTCATAGTTGGCAAAGATAAAGGTTCGGTCCTGACTGATGGGACCGCCCACGGCAAATCCGAATTGATTTCGCTTGAAGGCAGGGATGTCTTTACTGGTGTCATCAAAAAAATTCTTGGCGTCCAGGGCACTGTTGCGGTGAAACTCGAAAAGGCTGCCGTGCCACTGATTGGTGCCAGATTGGGTCACCACATTGATGACCGCTCCCGAATTCCTGCCATAGGCCGCCGAGTAGGTGCTGGTCATCACCTTGAATTCACGGATGCTCTCGACCCCCAGGTTGGTATCCGCCGCACTTCCGGTGGAATCCTTGTAGTTGCTGATGTTGACGCCATCCACCATGAAATTATTGGTGCTGGGCCGGGACCCTGCTGCGGCGAAGGAGGTCCCCGATCCACCGGGAGAACCGGTACTGGAAAATCGCGCCGTCGACACACCGGTTTGTAAAATGGCCAATTGTTCGTAGTTTCTGCCATTCAAAGGCAGATCCCGGATCTTCTTGTCGTCCACCAGACCCGCCATCGAGGTGGTGGTGGTTTCCACCAGAGGGGCTGCGCCCTGGACCACCACCCGTTCGGTGATTTCACCGATCGTCAAGGGAAAATCAATAATGGCTCTGGCTCCGACTTCCAGTTTCACACCGGTCCGGACGGCCGTCTGAAAGCCGCTCAGCTCAGCCTGAATCTGATAGGTTCCGGGCTCCAGCAGGGGAACACGATAGCGCCCCAGATCGTCACTGACGGCAGTGCGAAACGATCCCGTATTCACCTCCTCGACGGAAATGGAGACTCCAGGCAGAACGCCGCCCGTCTCATCCTGGACAGTTCCTGAAACCGTGGCGGTGGTACCCTGTCCCTCAAGGCTGCTCACCTGGGGCAGGGCAAGAAAGACCAGAAGAATCAGAACCCAAAGCCCGGCTGCACGTAAAAGTCTTTGATCCGTTGATTTGGTAAACATGGCTGCGCCTCCGTTGGTTGAAAAGTCGGTCTGGAATCACAGAAACCGTGGCGAGAGCATAGCACACACTCCCGGTCGGAAAAAACCATTTCTTCTTGACTTTGACCCGTAAAAATGAGATCAAAATGACCATCTATTCGAGTCTATATGGTGACAGCAATATTCTATTTCACCTTCAATCTTTCCGATGTTTAACATGGAGGATCCTAATTAAAATGAGGCATACAATTCTGACCCTCGGTCTGATTACCCTGCTGAACTCCGGAATGGCATGGGCCCAGGAGCTCCCACTGCTGGTGGCTCGCCAGGGCTACGCCGACCTTGTTTTAACCAGCGGGAAGATCGCCACCATGGACGATCGGAGCAGCGTTCCCAACACCCCGGGAAAGATGGTTGAAGCCATGGCCATCAAGGGAAAAAGAATCATGGCCCTGGGGAGCAACGCCGACATGAGAAGGCTGGCGGGGCCGGAGACCCGATTCGTGGATCTGGGCAACAAAACCGTGATTCCGGGCCTGGTGGCCACCCACTTTCATCTTTACGGCAACGCAGCACGCCAGTATGGGCCGAGCCAGGGGTTGGTCGATCCCAGCATCAAACTCACCGTCACGGCCGCGACCAGTGCCGAAGCGACCGCCAAGCTGGTGCGGGATACCCTGGTCAACGCCATCCGGGTGCAAAACATCCCCAGGGGACAGTGGATCACGGTCAGCTTGCTGGAGAACGAGAACAATGAGATCGGCACCACCTTCACCTGGGTCTACAAGGGCAGTCTCAACCGCAGACAATGGGACAGCGCGACGCCCGACAACCCGGTGGCTGTGAAAACGGGAGGTACTCACCCCCTCTTCAACGAAGCCGCCATGGATGCCTTCATCGAAATTTTCCCTGATTTCAACGAGAGTGTCGATCTGGAAAACGGACCCAACTCGGCACTTGACGGCTATGTAGGCGTCCCCGGAATGGATGCGCTCAGCTGGGAGTTCTGGTGGAAGGACGAGCCCCTGGAAAAGTTGTCGGAAGCACTGCGATTGTTCGGAACCGATCTGCAGGCACTGGGCATCACCACCGTGGCCACCCGGATCGTGGCGCCCCGGATCGTGGCCGCCTACAACCGGCTGAATCGAGAAGGCGAGATGCCCCATCGGCTGGCCTACTACATTGAATCGCAGCGGGGCCGCCACTTCGGGCTTCGCTTCACCCGCGAGTTTTACAAGGCCACGGGAGCCCCCTGGTCCGATCATGCCAACGGCGGCGAAATGCTGTGGCTCAACGGCATGTGCAACGAAATCTGGGATTCCATTTACAACGAAGTTTGCCTGGGTGATGACGTCTCAGCTCCTGCCGACATCAAGGCTCGTGAGCGGTGCCCTGCACCCGGAACCAAACCGTGGGAATCATACAAAGCCGCCATCTTGAGTGGGTGGCGTCCAGTTCAGGCCCACGGCACTTCCAGCCACGGGGCTCGGCTTTACATCCAGATGCTGGAAGAGGCCATGGAGGAAGGCAATCTTTCGGTGGAATACATCAGGAGTCTGCGCACCACCATGGAGCACAGCTTCCTGCTGGGCAACGTTCCCGACGTGATGGCCGGGATTAAAAAGTATGGAATCATGATCAACGTGACCCCCAGTCATCTGGCCCGCGTGCCCGACGTCCTGAAGGCCTATGGAGAGAAGCTGGAACCTTTCACGATGCCGGTCAAGACCTGGATCAACGATGGACACCGGGTGACCTTCGAGGCCAGTGGCTCCGACTTCTGGACTCCTATTCACACTCTCATGACCCGGCGTATTCAGAAGCAGGGCACCGAAGAGTGGGTTGAGCTTCTCCCTGAACAGGGCATTGACAGGGTCACGGCCTTGAAGATGGTGACCACCTGGGCCTCCGAGTACATGCTGGCCGAGGACACCGTGGGAACGCTGGAACCGGGAAAATTCGCAGATTTCGCGGTCCTGGAAAAGGATTATTTCACCGTCTCGGTGGAGGACATCCCGGACATGAAAGTCATCATGACGGGTCTCAGCGGAAAGATTGTTCACGACTCAACAGGGCTGGCCGGTAACTAATGTAGCGGCCGCTCACGGAGTGGCAGCATCAAAATCAAGCAGAAAGGTTTTAGCATGTATCAACGATTGATTCTCTTTCCAGCATGGCTGTTTCTGGCCATCTACATCCTGACCCCTGGAACGGCGGACGCCCAGGCCGTCTCCGACCTGTTGATCAGACTGGAGGCCTATCCGGACATGATCGTGTTCAATGGCAAGATTGCCCAGATGGATGATGATCTGACTACTGTTCAGGCCTTGGCCATCAGAAACCATCGAGTTCTGGCTCTGGGAACCAGTGAGGAAATCAAGGAACTGGCGGGCCCGGAAACCGAGATGATTGACGTGAAGGGCCGAACCGTGCTTCCTGGAATCATCGACAGCCACACCCATCCCCATCTGTGGCTGTACAACCACTTCGGCAGCGATCCGGAATACAACCCCGATCCGCAACTCAAGATGGTGCCGGTTCTGGGCCTGCATGAGGACGATCTGGATGAGATGACTCAAAGCGGTGTCCTGGAAAAGATTGGCAGCGTGATTCGAAGAAGAGCCGCTGAATTGGGTCCCGACAAATGGGTGGTCGTCAACATCCCCATGAATGACGGAGCCATTCAGGGTCAGGACATCTCGCCCGTTTTTCAGCAGCGGATGGTGAGCACCGCCGACCTGGACCGGATGAGCCCCAGAAACCCTGTCTTCCTGACCGGCAGCCTGACCTCCGGCGTCTATAACAATCAGGCCAGAAGGATCATCAGTGAAGCCATCGGCCGGGACATAGAAACCCTTAAACCGGTTGCCCTTCGGGTCTGGTATTTCCTGATTTACGACATCATTCTCCGAAACAAGACCGAGGATGTGGCCGCGATGCTCAAAAAGGAGTTGATAGAAAACGCCACTTTTGGGATCACCACGGTACAGACTCATGTGGAACCGCTGGAAGTCCTGAAGGCGCTGAACATGCTCAACAAACGGGATGAGATGCCCATCCGGTGGGCCTGGATCCATCGAGTCGCCTACTCCCTGTCCAAGGATCCGGCTGAGTTCTACACCCTGTTGGGCGACTTCAGCAACCAGGGAAGCGACTACCTCTGGAACAGCGGAGTGGGAGAAGAAGGATGGGATGCCAACCCCTGCACCCA
>JAZFRU010000165.1:0-2088 GCA_036445815.1 Acidobacteriota bacterium
GGTTTCCCTTATCATCGTGTCACGTTTGATCACTCGGAGTAACGACAACCATCGTAACCGTAATTGGACGTAACCTTGGTTAGTTTCAGCGTTCTATGGTGGGGCGGAGTAGTGGGCTTCAGATCCGCTGGATTCCCGGCCTGAGGACTACGAGGTTTTCGACTAGCTCCTGCCTTTTAAGCAGAGGGTCGCCGGTTCGAGTCCGGCACGACCCACTTCTTTAACTCCCTTTTCATCAATTACTTAAGTCAAGTTGGGTGAAGTGTCGTAAAACGACAAATAGGGCCAGGGTGCGGATAGGGTGCGGATTTGAGTGGTGAACATTTGGGGAAATGGGTTGGATTTAGGTGGGATAGGGAACTGGCCTTACGGCTTTTTTTACGGGTCCAAGTTCATCCGCCGCAGCAGGTCTTGGAAGCGAGGGTCGTCGCGGAGGGGGTCCCAGCTGGGTTCTACTCTGAGGTTATAAAGCGATCCAGAGCGGGCCTGGAAGGCTTTTTCAAGCCATTCAAGCGCCTGGTCCCTGGCACCAAGCGAAGCATAGATTTCTGCAAAAGTGATTGGTGAGACAAACCCCTGTTCACTTTTCCTTTCCCAGTAATCCAACGTAAATAGCCAGTAGTCCTCCTGGCCCGAGATGGCAGCGGCTGTGAGTCCCGCCACCTCCTGTTGGCTGGATCCACTCAAGGTCCACTCTTTCTGGCGTGCCGTGGCCGCTTCCTGGTAGAGGCCCATAAACTCGTATATCTGCCCCAGGTCTCGATGGGCTGAGATATATTCTGGCTCCAGTTCCAAAGCCGCCTGGCATTGTTCTATCGCCTCTTTGTATCTACCCGCGTAGCCCAGTCGAATACAGGCTCCGGTTCTCATCGAGGGGTCAAGAGGGCTAAGTTGCTGGGCAAGTCTACCCATAGCAGCGGATTCATCGTGCCGTTCCATTGCCGTCAGAAAGAAAGCGTACTGGTTGGGTGCGTCGAAGGCGCCTGGATCGAGTTCCATGGCCAACCTGTATTCCTCTTCCGCACCAGCCGTGTCCCAAAAATAAGAACGTTTGATATCTCCCAGGACCGCATGAGCTTCGGAAAGCGACTCGTCCAATTCCAGTGCCTTCCTTGCCGCTGCTTCGGCTTGTGGCATGGCCTCCTGCGACGGCACAACCTGGGTAGGGAGGACCAGCCGATAGTAGGACCGGGCCAGAGCCGCGTAGGCTCGGGCATAGGTTGGATCACTTTGAATGGCCTGTTCAAAGTGCAGGATCGATTGCCGGTACCCCTCCGATTCGCCCTTTCCCTGCTGAAACTTTCCTTTTAAATAAGCCTGGTGTGCCTGGCTGTTTTCGGTATAAGTTCTGGCCAGCCGCGCTTCCTCTTCAGAAGTGAGCTGAAGACGTAGTTTGTCGGAAATTTCTCTTGCGATGTCCTGCCGTATTTTCAGGATTTCAGTGAAGTTTCGATCGTACTGTTCTCCCCAGAGTTGCCTGTTCTCGGTAACGTCCACCAGTGCCACTCCTATGGACAGATCCTCACCTCGCACCAGCACTCTGCCCATGACCAGTGCACGTACCCCCAGTGCTTCTCCGACTGTCTGTGGATCGATGTCGGCTCCCCGATACTGGAAAGAAGAAGCGCGCGATATGACTTTCAGATCACTCAATTGAGAAAGACTATTGATAATGCTTTCGGCAATCCCGTCACTCAGGTATGCCAATTCAGGATCATTGCTCACATTCTCAAAAGGCAATACGGCGATGGAATCGATCGTTTCCTCTGATGGAGCGGCACTGAAAGGCCAAAACAGGGCCAGCAACACAACAATGATTCCTGGCCCACCGACTATTACCGGCCACAAGTAGTTTCGTTTGACCGGAGCAGCTGCGGGCACGGCTGAAGTGGCTACAGACTCGCCTGATGTATCCCTTTTCAGCCGCTTGAGGTCCAGCAACAATTCTTTGGATGTTTGACAACGAATCTCACGGTCCTTTTCGAGAGCTTTGTTGATGGTGTCTTCGAGCTGGTCAGGCAGTTCTGGATTCAGCCTCACTGGTGCAACAGGAGCCTTGGACAGAATCTCATTGAAGATAACCGCTGT
>JAZFRU010000166.1:0-3092 GCA_036445815.1 Acidobacteriota bacterium
CCTCTGCGAGCCGGAGTCCCTGCCAGCTTTGCCGTCCATTTGACAGAGTTGCCGGAGTCCAAGCCCATTGTGGAGGGGCCGGTGGTCTTTCACTTCATGAAAGGTGAGGAGTCGGTGAAGCTGCTCACCATGGGAAACCCGGAACAGCCGGGAATTCTAGCCCCCGACATCGTGTTTGACGATCCAGATGAGTTGACGCTGGTGGTTGAAGTGTTGGGAGACTCGGTATCTGGAGAAATCGTGGTGGATTCTCTCACCGTCCATGAAACCGAGGCGGATCTTAGCGGTCTTCAGCCTGAAGCGGATGGAGCCACCATCTCCTACCTGAAGCAACAGCAGTGGGTCTTACCGTTTGCGACCTCCGAAGTCGAGATCCGAGCACTCAGGCAGTCCTTTCAATCGGTGGGCGAGATTCTGGCCAAGTCCAGTCACGATACGGTCGTGTTCCCTCTGATCAGCGGCCAGTTCGTCGAGCCGCCTGGAGGAATTCCAATTCTGGGAGCTCAAGTCGAAAAAGGGCAGTTTCTGGGAACTATTCTTCGGTCTCCTGATCAACAGAGCAGCCTCAGCAGCAATCAGGTACAAACCGGTCTGTCACTGGTAGAGATGAACAGGCTTGTCGCCAACTCCGAGGCCTCGTTGGCTGCAGAGCGGTCTCGCCTGGAGCTGGCTCGCCGACAACTGGCAAGAGTGGAAGGTCTCTTTGAGATGGAGGCGGTCTCCGAGCGTCGTCTGGAGGAGAGTCGGAGCGAAGTCGACATCCTTGAGGCCGGTGTGCGGGCCGAGGAAGCCGTCCGACAAAGCCTGAAGGAGGCAGAAGAGCGCATCCAGGGACAGGGACAGGATCTGCAAACGATGGGGACAGGAATTCCCCTGGAGGCACCGTTATCGGGAACCATAATCGAAATGAATGTCGTTTCCGGCGCTTTGGTAGAGGCTCAGCAGAACCTCTATCGAATCGTTGATCTGTCCCAGGTGTGGGTCCAAGGAGTCGTGTATGAGGCTGATATCGGGAAGATCACGCCGCGCAGTGTGGCCATTGTCAGATTGCACGGCCGTCAGAGTTCCTCGGGGCAGCATGACCATGAGGCTTCCTTCGAACTGCAGAGCAAGAATTTGGTCATGATAGGAAACGTGGTGGATGAGCACACCCGCACTATTCCGGTGATCTGGGAGGTCAGTAATACGCGCCGCCAGTTGAAAATCGGCATGCTGGCCAGTCTGGATATCTCGACGGGCAACGAAGTCGAGTCGCTGGCGATCCCGGCCTCCGCGGTGTTTCTGGAAGAGAATAAGAACATTGTCTATGTCCAGGTGGGAGGGGAGACCTTTGTGCGCCGGATCGTGACCACGGGCATCAAAGATCGGGAGTGGGTCGAGATCCTCGACGGTCTGGAACAGGGCGAGCGGGTGGTGGTGACGGGAGGGTATGAAGTAGCCCTGGCCTCCCGCTCGACCGACAGTCTTGCAGATCACGGACACGCTCATTAGACCCCAAGGCGGTCAAGTTATTCCATGCTCAAAGCACTGATTCTGTGGTCGCTGAACAATCGCCTGGTGGTCCTGGTTATGGCGGTCCTTTCCTTGGTGGTGGGGATCTACCTTGCATTCCAACTCCCTGTAGACGTATTCCCCGATTTGACGGCCCCTCGAGTCACCGTCATTACCGAAGCTCACAACATGGCCCCCGAAGAGGTCGAGACTCTGGTGACCTTTCCGATCGAAACGTCGGTCAACGGTGCCACTTCAGTGCGGCGTGTACGTTCCACCTCGGGAATAGGGATTTCCATTGTCTTTGTAGAGTTCGACTGGGGTACCGATATCTATCGTGCCCGACAAATCGTTTCCGAGAAACTGCAGCTGGTTATCGATTCTTTGCCGCCCGACGCATCGGCGCCCATCATGGCTCCCATTTCTTCCGTGATGGGGGAGATCATGTTGATAGCCGTCACCGGTCCGGCCGAACGCTTGATGGAGATGCGGACCCTTGCCGACTGGACCTTGCGGCGCAGGCTTCTCTCCGTGACCGGGGTGTCTCAGGTGGTACCCATTGGCGGAGAGGTTCGACAGTATCAGGTCCTGCTCGATCTTCACAGTTTGCACCACTATGGGATCAGTCTGGATCAGGTGGTGGAGACGGTGGCGACGGCCAGCCAAAACTCCTCGGGCGGTTTTTATACCGACTCGGGTCGAGAATATCTGATTCGGGGTCTGGGTCGTATTCAGCAGATTGAACAGCTCAAGAAAACTCCACTGCCCGGAAATTCAGCACCCTCACTCCGCCTGGAACAGCTGGCGGAAGTTCGAATTGGCCCGAAGGTGCGGCGAGGGATGGCTTCCGTCAACGGTCGGGAATCGGTCATCCTTTCCATCCAGAAACAGCCCGATGCCGACACTCTTAAACTGACGGCACAGATCGATCAAGTGTTGGATGAGATTGAAGCCAATTTACCCGAAGATTTGAACATCGAAAGGGTCATCTTCCGGCAAGCCAATTTCATTGAACTCGCTGTTGACAATGTTTTCGCTGCCCTCAGAGATGGTGCCGTCCTGGTGGTCGTCATTCTGTTTTTATTTCTCCTCACCTTCAGAACGACCCTGATTTCTGTCCTGGCTATTCCACTGGCCCTGGTTTTTACCGTCTATGTCTTCTGGTTATTCGGAGTCAGCATCAACACCATGACTCTGGGGGGCATGGCCATTGCCATTGGCGCCCTGGTGGACGATGCCATTATTGACGTGGAAAATGTCTTTCGAAGGCTACGGGAAAATTGGAAGAAACCGCTGGAGGAACAAGCCCCGCACCGCACGGTCATTTTTGAAGCCTCCTGTGAGGTCCGCTATCCCATCTTGTTTGCCACCTTTATTGTGATCGTCGTCTTTATCCCTCTTTTCGCCTTGAGCGGCCTGGAAGGGAGGATGCTGAGACCCCTGGGGATGTCTTATATCATCGCCATATCCGGTTCCCTGTTAGTGGCGCTGACCGTCACTCCGGCTTTGTGCTCTTATTTACTGGTCGGAGAATCTCTGCTGGGAAGAGACGAGGAAAGCTGGATGGTTCGAAAACTGAAATCCGCATACTCCCCGCTCCT
>JAZFRU010000167.1:0-2399 GCA_036445815.1 Acidobacteriota bacterium
CATTGCTGTAAGCGGCCGAGCCACGCATCTCCCGAAACATGTTGGAACGGAATTGGGTTTGGCTTAAAGGGATTTTGTCGGGCTGAATGCCCGTCCAGGCGTCAAATTTCCATTCCAGGCGGCCGGATCGTGCATCGACTGCATAGACGTGGCCGTCGTGGGCCGTAAAGTAGAGACGGTCGCCCACCACGATGGGTGTGCTCTGAGAGTACCCTTCCGACTCCTCGAAGGTCCACTTCACCTTCAGCTGAGCGACATTGTTCCGACCGATGATGGTCTCATGGGGGTTACTTCGAGTGCCTCCGATATTGTTTCCGAACATGGGCCAATCTCCGGCCCGAGTACCGGCGGGAAATTCGTCACCCTGAGAGAGAGTGGAGCCTGACAAGGGCCGTGCACCAGCCAGAGCAGCGGTACCGGCTGCAGCCAAAGAGAGGAATCGGCGGCGGTTCAGGGGAGAGTTCAAGTTGGTTCGAGAGGGCATATCCGATACCTCCGTTTCAATTCCGTAGGGGCGCACGGCTGTGCGCCCTTGAGAGCAATGCGTGAACTGCGGGCGCACAGCCGTGCGCCCCTACATCTTGTCGCCAGGAATCTCAGGCATCCACTCTAAGCCCCGATTTCAATCCAGATACGAGGTCCGTTGCGGATAGTGGTAGTAGTTCACTTCCTGATCGGGATCCTGGTTGGGGTTGACGTAAACGAACCTGCCGTCGGTCATGGTCCTGAGCACCGGAATATCCTTGATCTCCAGGGGATCCACCGTCAATATGTCGCGACCCAGTACCACCAGATCAGCAAATTTTCCCGCCTCGATCGAACCCTTGACATCATCCTCAAAGAAGGTCCAGGCCGAGGTGATGGTGACGCCTCGAATCGCTTCCTCCAGGGTCAACCTTTCCTCCGGTTGGTACACCTTTCCCGATTCACGCACACGGTTAACGGCTTCAAAAACGGTGAAGAGCGGACCCACCGGCGCCTGGTCGCTGCTCAGGATCACGGGAATGCCCGCATCCCGGTAAGTGCCCACCGGACGGGAGCCCAAATGTGGCCGATCCGGGTTGGAGGTCTCTCGCTCTTCCGCATCATCGGAGAGATGCCAGATGCGGTTGACCTGCAGGTCGGCGATAATCCCCAACCGCTTCATGGTGTCGATATTCTTCTGAGTTGGCCGAGGGATGTGGGTGAAGACATGGCGGGCGTCTTCTCGAGGATAGAGACGATAGGCCTCCTCCAGAGCCTCGCTGGCATAATCGAAGGTCTCATCAGTGGTGGCGTGCACATAGAGCTGCCATCCGGCCTTGTGCCCCTCGATCAGGACTCTCTTCCCTTTTTCCGCCGGAACGATATAGGGCTTGGCCCCGGGATATCCCTTGTCCAGGCTAAGTTTAAAGGTACCCACCCGGAAGAAATCATTCTTCAGGGGAGGCTCAAAGAGCAGGCCTTGAATCAGGTCAATGCAAGCCTGGACAGAGAGGGCTCGAACAGGAATCCGGATCATCAGGTTGATGCGAACCGACTGACCCTCTGGACGGCGGGCCACCCTCTGAAAGGCGTGTTGAATGGGTTGATTGTTGCTGGCCATGGCCGGGTCGGCCAGGCTGGTGATTCCATAGGGGAGGATGTCGGCGGGGATGGATCGGGCGATGTTCTCCTCCAGGACATCGGTTGACCAGACTCCCAGCGGCTCACGAAGCAGGTGAGCCGCGGAGCGGCCCTTCATGACTCCGGTCAGCTGGCCGGTCCGGCGATCGATTTCGAGCTCACCCATCAGCCCGCTCTTGTAGGGCTGGGGCGTGTTGCGGTCAAGGCTGGCCTTGGCCAGGGCCACGCTGTTGGCCACGTAGACTCCATCAGCGCCAAAAGTGAGGATGACGGGGTGGTCGGGGGAAACCGGATCCAGATCGAACTTGTTGGGCCAGCGTTTCTCCGACAGCTGGTTCACAACGGCCGGACCAAAGGGAATCCACACCAGTTCATCGGGCGAGGCCGCTTCCACTTCTCGACGGACAATATCGACGACCTCCATGATGGAACCCGCACCAGCCAACTCCGGTATGGCGAGATTGGGCGCCTCTCCAACGGGCCAGGCCAGATGAAGATGGGAGTCATTGAAGCCGGGCAAAACAGTTTTACCTTCCAGATCCATCACCTCGGTGGAGGAGCCGGATAGAGCCAGCACGTCACTGTCCGATCCCACGGCAATAAAGCGCCCGTCTTTGATGGCCACCGCCTGGGCAATCGAAAAGCTCTCATCCACGGTGACGATCTTGCCATTGTGCAAAACCATGTCGGGCGCCAGTACCTCCGGCACATCGGAAGCGCAACGACTCAGGGTCAGCAGAAGGAAGAGGGCTGCCAAAACATTCGCATTCACTCTGATTATCTTCATGATCAAT
>JAZFRU010000168.1:0-3500 GCA_036445815.1 Acidobacteriota bacterium
GGGACAAGCCCAGTGTAGCGGCCGCTCAAGCCCGACTGCCTCAAACCAGCTCGTCACGAAGCGGCTCTCCGAATTCGGCGCACTGAGGCGCCTCCCACACTCCGGAAGCGCCCTACCCGACCCATCCAAATTAACTGAGTTTTGAGACAGTCTGGGCCGTGCGCCCCTACCTATGCTGGCTGAAATCAGGGGTCAAGACAAGTAAAGAACTATCTTGCTCTGTGTCTCTGTGGTGGAGGGGAGCTGCGCCATGCGCAGCGTTTCACGTTCAAAGTTTCACAAAACCAGGTGAATCGATTGAAACTGGAGGAAAGGAAAAAGGAATGAATTTTCTTCTCTGTGTCTCTGTGTCTCTATGGTGAAGATCTTTCCTGTGTCTTTGTGGTAAAAAGCTAGTCTTCTGCATCAAACCTGGTCAATGCGCCGTTTTCAAATCGGACCAAATAGCTGGTCGGAGCAGGCTGGTCCGGAGGTTCTGGATCCAGTTTGAAGAGTATGTGAAGATGAGTTTCCTGGGCCTCGGCACTCCCTGAATTGAACAACGCGATTAATTTTCCGGTCATGTCCAGGGTCTGAGCCTGCCCGGGAGACAGTTGCAGGGGTTCATCCAACAAAGGGGTCAGGGAGCCGGCTTCCTTCGACACCATCACACTCTTGACGGTGATCCCTTCCCGGAAGCCATTCAAAAGACTCAACACCACCTTTTCCCCGTCGAAACTGATGGAGGACTGGACGATCGGCGGTATCTGGAGTTTCTCGCCACCCTCCTCATCGGTTTCTTCCGGCGCCGTGGAGTTTTCCGCCCCATCTCCGGAGCCATCGGCTGGCGGGGCAGCCTCGATCTCCCGAACTCCCTCCTCTGGACTCACCTCCGACTCTCCTTCATCCTCAATCAGGAACTGCAGCAAGTCAATCTGGTCCTGAAGTTCCATTTCAACAAACTGCACACCTGCCGAAGTCAGGGTCTTTCCCTTCACTTCGGCCTGTTGACTCGCCATCACCTTGGCGATCACCGTCACTATTAGCGACTCAGATAAGGTCAGGGTGAGCTGCACCTTGTCCCCTGTCGTAATCTGAGCCTCCGTTTCGAGCCTGACACCCCCGGTACTGATGTCATGACTGCGGGCATTGAAGACCTCCTCTGAGACTTCTTCGCTGTCAGGAGAGGCGAACAGCGAAAAGGAGACCGGGATCACCAAGCGCAGTCGAGGGGCGGCCCTTCTCTGGATCGCATTGGCCTCCTGGGGTATCGCTAGAGCGACATAACGAGGGTCGGCGGAAGAAGAGTTGATGACCTCGGAACCTGCGGAAAACGCTCCGGTGGCATCGTAGTACTGGAGTTGAATCGCCTCCCCCTTCCCAAGAGGAGCCACTTCACCGTCAAGTTCCCGTTTCAGCCACATTTCATTGCCGAAAATTTTGACCACAGAGGCCACAGAACGGCCTTCCGAAGCCCTTTGAATGGTAACCACCTGCCCAGTGGCAAAAAGCCCATTAGGGCCTCCTGAGGCCTGCTCACTCGCCTCTCTCTGCCTTGTTCCTTCGTCCACAAAGACGATGGTGTTACCGAATGGATCCCGTGCCACGAATGAGCGATCACCCCAGGGCTGAGTTCTCAATTCCTGATCGAGAGCGCTGCAACCCGCGGTCTTGGCCTTCTCGAATGCGGCGTCCAGATCTTCGACGGCCAGACACACTCGCGGGGAACTCAAAGCAACCGAGGACGTTTCAGACCGGGGATCTGGCTGACGACAACACAGAACCACATTTCCACAATCAAAATGGGACTCTGCCAGACCGAACTTTCGACCGCTCACCCCCAGCAACTGAAGGTAAAAGGATTCGGCCTGGCCGAGATCCGATACGGGCACCACCACCTTGTACAGGTTCACACGCATCTCTAACTCCAAGCCATCCTGTCCCTTATTGATCCGATGAGGTCTTCAATCTGTCCGAGAGTTCCTCTAACTTGGCATTGATCTGCTTTTGACTCTTGGTCAGGTAGACAAGATAAAAAGATATGATTGTCCAGACCGCCAGGTACCCTGCAAAAAGAAAGCTCATAGTCTTGCAACTCCTTGTTCGTCAAGCTGCTGAGAAACCTCATCCGCCACGCTGGAATTCAGACGCATGGCGATCCTCAGTGTTACCAGGGTAACGCAGAGAAACGTCATCGCGATCACAGAAACAAGCAGCACATGAATCATTTCAGTTGCCAATCCAGCGCCACTACTGGTAATCACGATCGGATGGATCGTTCGCCACCAGCGTATCGACATCCATACGATCGGAACATCGAGAAATCCGATAATCCCAAAGACGGCACAGTATTTGTACTTCTTGTCACCGTCGGGCAAGCTGGATCGAAGAATGAAGTAGGCCGCGTAAATGAGCCCCAGAACCATCGTGGTCATTAACCGGGGATCGCCCCATGCCCACCAAGTATTCCAGATGGGTCTGGCCCAAATCGATCCGGTCACTATGACAATGGTGGTAAACACCATTCCAACTTCAGCACATGCCACCGCCAACCTGTCCCACTTCGATTTCCGGGTAATGAGATAAGCGATCCCGCCCACAAAAACACCGAAAAACATGAGGAAAGCATTCCAGGCAGTCCCCAGGTGAAAATAGAAAATGCGCTGGACATCCCCCATCTCTCTCTCGGTAGGGGCATAAAGGAACGCCCCATAAAGAGCCAGAGCAATCAACAAATAGGTTGGGATCAAGAGTCCGTTGGCCACTCGAAGATATCGTCTGGCGAGTATCCGGGAAGAATGGTTAATCTGCGACGACATAATCAAATAGTAAATACCCGGCGGCTACAAAAATCACATCGAAGGCAACCAGCAACTGAAGCCAACGATCCAGGTACTGAACATTTTCCAGAATCAGCACCTCCTGGGTCCCATTCACCGCTGCCAGAATTATAGGGATGATGATCGGAAAGAGCAAAATGGGAAGCAGGACTTCCCGCGTGCGAAGGCTGCTGAGCATCGCGGCAAACACGGTTCCCACGGCAGTGAACCCCACGCTCGCGAGAACGATCATCAAAACAACCCAGAGCATCTGAACTGAGAAGCTGAAATTATAAAAAATCACAAAGGCTACCAATACCAATAAATCGACCACCACCAGAAACGACCAGTTGGCAAGAAATTTCCCCAAAAAAAGAACTCCGCGATCGGTGGGAGATAGAATTAAACCATACAGGGTGCCCTCTTCCATCTCGATCTGGAAGGAACGATTGAGCTGAATGATCCCGGGGAACAGCAGTGCCACCCAAAGAATCCCCGGAGTCGCTTCCCGAGTGGCTTGACTGCCTGGATCGAAGGCAAAGTTGAAAATGACCAAAATCAGCAAGGCAAAAAACACCGTGGTCATGAAGGCCTGAGGGGAGCGATACTCGACCTTCAGATCCTTTTCGGCCAATATCCAGGTCAGGGCTGCTTGATTCATGGTTGACGTTTCAGGGTTAAAGTTGAAAGCTTAATGTAGCG
>JAZFRU010000169.1:0-5458 GCA_036445815.1 Acidobacteriota bacterium
TGACGGTCGGATTGCGTGCGTCGCCCGGTGAGGTGTTTTCTGACAGTGAGTTGCTGGCATACCCGAGTGATCTGGTATTCAAACTCACGAAAGCCGCAAAAGGGGTGGTTCATCGACATGAACAACTGGCGATTATTATCACCAACAAACCGCAAGAGGTCAGCGATCACCTTCTTTCGGTTCTGAAGCGAGGGGTGACCGGATTCGAAGGGCGGGGGATGTATACCGGGAAACCTCGACACGTTTTGTTTTGTGCGGTTGAGCCCTCTGAGGTCTCTCGAATGAAGTCAGTGGTCTACTCGGCCGATGAGCGAGCTTTTGTGGTCGTGAATCCCACCGAAAAGATCTGGGGTGGAGGGTTTGGCAATCTGGGTCCAGGGTGGGTGCCCGACGGGGATGAGAAAAAAAATATCACTGAGGAGTCTGGATAGCCTGAGCCATCGACAGGGTATCGCGGGGTTAAGCGCTAATGATTGATCGAGTCAGCAATGTTTCGAAGTCTTTGAAGGAGAGAAGTCCAATGAACGGTTTGGGATGGGTTCGCGCTCCCCTGGGAACGCTGGTTCTGGCAGTCTGGGCCGTCGTTGGAGTCCCCCTGGTCCAGGCACAGGATTGTGTGCAGCAGGGAAAGGACTACCTCAAGGAGGAACGCATTGCCGATGCCCTGGTCGTTCTGGATCGGTGCAAGCAAGCCAATCAAGAGGATGGCGGGGGCTATTTTTATACCGGAATCGCACTGGCGGCCAATGGGAATCTGGTAGAGGCTGTCATCGAGCTTGGAAAAGCCGTCGAGCTGGATCCCGATAATGTGGAGTATGCCCTGGGTCTTGCCGACATTCTCTCGGGTGTCGGACAGTGGGCTCCGGCTGACGAGATTCTCCAGCTTTTTGATCAGGAGGACAAGGTCGACCAGCTGGCGATCCCTCAGCTGTGGCTTCTCTCTGACCTTTATTATCGATCAGAGAAATATGAGCGGTCCCTGAACATGTTGGACCGAATCGAGGCCCAGGATCCGGAAGACGCCCGCGTCCATTTTCGGCGAGGACAGATTCATATGGATGGCTCGAATCTGAATCAGGCCCTGCTCCATTTTAGAAAAGCAGCCGAAGGCATGCCGGACACGGCCCCACCCCTGTTTGGTGCGGGGATCGTTTTACGTCTGCAGAACCAGTTGGTCGAGGCCAAGCAGGAGATTCTTCGAGCCGTGGAATTGGAACCCTCCAATGTCGAGTTTCTCTGGCAGCTGGCCGAGGTGTGCCTGGGACTGAATCAGCCCGAGCAGGCCATTGAGTATCTGGAGCCGCTGGAGGACTCCGATCCTCCTTTTGTGGAAGTCTACCGCTTACTGGGAGAGGCCCACCGTCGTCTGGGTGATCAGGTGCGGGCTCAGGAATACCTTGACCGGGTTCAGGCCATGCGCGATTCCCAGCAGGAGGCCGTAGCTCTCAATGAAGAGGTCGAGTCGGTGGTTGCCCGGGCCGAGGAGAAACTGCAGGAAGGTCAGATTGACGAAGCCCTGGGTTTATTCCAGGAGGCCCTGACCAAGGCCCCCGGTCACTGGCTGGCGCACAGTTACCTGGCCAAGATCTATCTCTCTTCAGGCTATCCACGGTTGGCTTACGATCATCTTTCTCGAATGGCAGAACTGGCCCCGGAATCAGTGGAGGGAAATTACCTGATGGGGCAGTACTGGTATCAGCAGAGGGATTTTCGTCAGGCCCGGATTTACGCCGAGAAGGCCAAAGCTCAATATCCAGGAAGCGGCGTCCTCCGCAATCTCCTGGGGAATGTCTATATGGAGCTGGGTCAACGAGAGCTGGCCATCGAGGAATATGAGGCGGCCGTCAGGCTGGATCCTGAACGACCCGATTTCGAGAGAAATTACCAGGTGCTCCTCAGAAGTCGATAGGGACCGGGTGGCCGTAGGCGTGATCCAGACTACGGGTCTTCACGAAGGGTGTGATAGCGTCCCAGCTCGAGCGGTTCAACCTGTTGGAGGCCGCCCCCGGGCCAGCGAACCTCCATCGAAACGATCTTTTCCCCCTCTGCCAGGCCGAAGATGATTCGCGGATCCTGGGCCGCCAGATAGCTGGTCCCGCCGCTTCGCTCACGAAGTAGTTTCCGACGATCGGTCGTCATCGTGACAACGGCTCCCACAGCATCGCGATTGCTCTTGGTTCCTACCAATTGCAGGCCCACCCAGGGGCTGGCATTGCCCCCCTCGTTTTTTAGCAGAACGGCTGGCTGGCCGTTGTTGACGAACAACAAATCTGAATCGCCGTCGTTGTCATAGTCTCCGGCCGCCAGGGCCCTGCCCACCATCGGTTTCTTCCAGATAGGCCCAGCCTCTTTACCTGCATCCGAGAATCGCCCCTCGCCTGTATTTTCCAGAAGCAGCGGAGGCTCGGCGTAGAGCACTCCATAACGATAAAGGTCGATGTTGTCGACGACGTGTCCGTTGAGAACCACCAGATCGAGATCTCCGTCGTTGTCGTAGTCCAGAAATCGGACTCCAAAGCCACTGAAAAAGGTAGCCACCTGACCCAGGCCGGCGTTCAAGGTGAGATCGATGAACCAGTCATCCCCCTGATTGGAGAACAGATTGTTCATCTCCTGATCGATGTTGGTGACGATCAGATCGCCATGACCATCCCCGTTGTAGTCTCCAAGGTCGACGCCCATTCCCGACTCGGCCTTTCCATAAATTCCCAGGGCAACGCCGGCGGTCATCCCGATCTCCTTGAACGTTCCGTCTCCGTTGTTCTTGAAGAGAAAGTTGGGCATCGTATCATTGGCCACATAGATGTCGGCAAGGCCATCGTGGTTGATATCCCCGGTGACCACTCCAAGAGCTTTCCCCGGAGCGTCCACTCCGGCCTGTCGGGATATGTCGGTGAAGGAGCCGTCCCCGTTGTTTTGAAATAACACGTTGGCGATCGGGCTGTAGCGGAGGGGGTGGCAATAACTCCTATACCCATCCCGGGGTTGACCGCAGTACATCTCCTTGTCGTAGTCCCAGTCCATGTAAACGCAGACGAAGAGATCCAGGTCTCCGTCGTTGTCCAGGTCAAAAAAGGCGGCGCTGGTCGACCAGGCATCCACGGACACTCCGGCTTGAGGGGTGACGTCCTCGAAGGTCCCGTTCCCCAGATTGCGGTAGAGGGTGTTTGCGCCAAAGCGGGTGACATAAAAATCAGGCCATCCATCATTGTCAAAATCACCCACCGCTATGCCCATCCCGTAGCCTGTTCCTCCCACCCCGGCCTTGTCCGTAACTTCGGTGAAGGTTCCGTTCCGATTGCTGCGGTACAGAGCGGAGCGGGCTGGAATGTGGCTGGTGGAATATCGATGGTCACCGCTGTCCACCAGGTAGATGTCCAGCCAACCATCGCCGTCGTAATCGGCGAAGGCGGCCCCTCCGCCCATGGTCTCGATCAAGTATTTCTCCGGAGTGGCGCCGTTTTCATGGATCCAATCGATCCCGGCCTGATGGCTCACGTCGATGAACTGAACCTGCCCCTCGGAGACGGAGAGGGTGGTTGCGAAGGCGAGGAATGCCAAGCCGAGAGTGAGAAATTCTGAGTGTGGCCGACTCATAGCTTTGGAGGGTATTGCTCACGGACAAGACCCGGCGAATCGCCTGAATCTCGAGGCGCAATGCCCAGGGGAGTAGTCTAGCAGATTCCGGTTCTGGTGATGTTCTCAACGGAACCGGACTACCGTAGTCAGTCAGTCGGTCCAGTAGACGACGAAAGTCATATCAGTCTCTATCGATAGCACTCAGATATGACATTCACTCCGACAACTGAAGCCGATCGGTCAACCTCTCGAGCCCTCCTGTTTTTCGAACGGGTGCAATGCACTCCTTTCGTGCAAAATGCTGGAGGCCTTTTTGGTTCTCACTGGCTCCCCCGTCTACTCACACTATTTCCACATCTTCTGTGGATTTCATCGAGTTGAATACAAGGGGATCGATCCAGGCGGGAAGCTACCTGTTCGGCTCTCCGCATTTGTAGATTTCTCCGCGTTTGATCAGGTTCCCGCTGCTGCTTTGAATGATCACGTTAAGACAACGCGCGTGTTCCAGCCGAAGGGTGACTTCGCTTCCAACCAGGACAGCCAGCTGGTACTGATCGTTGGGTAGGATCTGGCCGGAAAAGTCGGCCAGGCCGGTGATTTTTTCTTCACCGCCGTCGTCCACGATCTCCTGAAGGAATTGCAGCTCGTAGGGGATTTCAAAGAGGAGTTCCCCTCCCTTGACCAGAGCCCCTTTGCCCTTGAGTTCATAGAGCAATTTTTGAATCAACTTGCCCATCGGAATCTGATTATAGAAGGTTTTGACTCGATAAACCAACCACGGATGGGGGTGAGCAGGGGAACGTCGATCAAGTAGGATGCCGTCCAGCAGAGAGGCGTTCAGGTGAAAGAAGGGAACCGCCCGGAAGAGAAGTCTCTCAAGCGTGAAAATGGCCTTCCCATCCGGGCAATGGAGACGGTCGAGGCCGATGGGTCCTGTGGTCGTTATCAGAACCGTGGGTGCCGCATCGGAGATGTTGGAAGAGTTGAGTCACGGCCAACCTGCTAAGCTATGCGTCTGCCCGGCCCGAATTTTCCGGTGAAACCAGGCCTTGGCAGTCCCGGTTCACGAGACAACTGGAAGGGAAATCGCGGGTTTGAGTGCCACTGCAGATCAACATTCGGAGCCTGTAAGCTATAGTTCCCTGGTTCGTTCCAACGCCAACTTCCGCAACCTGTGGCTGGGGCAAATCGTCAGCCTGCTGGGGGACTGGTTCAACCTGATCGCTTCGGCCGCTCTGATCGCACAGCTTTCTGAATCGGGCTTCGCCATTGGAACCCTGTTCGTGGTCCGGATGCTGGCCCCCTTCGTGATCAGCCCTGTGGCCGGGGTGGTGGCGGATCGCTACAATAGAAAAAACGTTCTGATCATAACGGATGTTACTCGAGCGATCACCGTTCTGGGTTTCCTCCTGGTCACCCGACCAGGGGACCTCTGGTTGCTCTATACTCTGACGGCCATTCAGCTGGGCATCAGTGGCTTCTTTTTCCCCACCCGCAATGCCATTTTGCCGGACGTGGTATCGGACCGGGAACTGGGAACGGCCAATGCCCTGAGTTCAATCACATGGTCGGTCATGTTGGCCCTGGGTGCCGCCCTGGGAGGACTCGTATCGGGCATCTGGGGGATTTATCCGGCCTTCGTCATCGACGCCTTGACGTTTGTTCTATCTGCCTATTTTATTTGGCGAGTCAGCTACCAGGAAGCGCCCCATCTGGCTGGATCTGAGAAAAGTCTTCGCCAGGGCTTGCAGCAGTATCTGGAGGGGTTGAAATATCTCCAACGACATGTAGATGTCTTGATGATCGCTCTTCACAAGGCCGCTTCGGCGCTCTTTGTTTCCGGATTTCAAGTCGTTCAGGTGATCATTACCGAGAGTAT
>JAZFRU010000170.1:0-5741 GCA_036445815.1 Acidobacteriota bacterium
TCAGAGGTGTCTTTTGGTGAAGTCCTCGATACAGTGCGGCAATCACCGCCTGCTCGATCTCCGCTCCACTGTATCCATCGGTCGCATCCACCAGTCGCTCGAGATCGAACCTTTCCGCATCTTGCCGGCGCAATTTCAGGTGGATTTCAAAGATGGTCTTTCGCTCCTGTGCATCCGGGAGATCCACGAAGAAGACTTCATCAAAACGACCCTTTCTTAGCAGTTCAGGTGGCAACAGCGAAAGGTCATTGGCGGTTGCCACCACAAACACCTCCTGCTGTTTTTCCTGAAGCCATGTCAGAAAAGTTCCAAACAGGCGGCGACTCACGCCTCCATCCGCATCGCCTCCCCCCCCGGACATGGCCTTTTCGATCTCGTCGATCCACAAAATAACCGGTGCCATGGACTCGGCCAGCTGAATCGCCTGGCGCAGATTCTTTTCCGATTCTCCAATGAACTTATCGAAGAGTCTTCCGGCGTCGAGCTTCAAAAGCGGCAGTTTCCACTGCCGGGCAATCACCTTGGCCGACAGACTCTTCCCACATCCCTGAATACCCACGATCAGAATTCCTCGGGGGGCGGGTAGGTTGAGCTCTCGTGCTTCGGGACTGAAACCGGTCTCGGCCCGCTCCAGCCACTGTTTGAGTGACTTGAATCCACCCAGTTGAAATCGGTTGTCCTCGACCGGGTAGTATTCCAACAAACCACTTTCGCGGATCACCTGGGCCTTACGCTCCAGAATGTCCTTGACGGCCTCAGAGGAGAATTCGCCGTCCTTGAGTGCAGCAAAGGCAATGGTCTGTCTGGCCTGGTTCAAAGTCATCCCGGCCAGTGCGCTGACGAGTTGTTCCATCCCGACATCGTCGATCTGAATCTTGACCCGGTCCGCCTCGGTCAGGGAACGAAGCACTGTGTCGAGCACCGTTCGTAGTTCTGCTTTTTCTGGAAGCTTGAGACAGTAACGGACCACGCTGTGCTCAATCTCTCCAGGTAAATCGACGGTCTGTCCCGTCAAGATTATGGTAGATCGATTCTTCGCAAATCTCTGACTTACTTCGCGAAGCTTGCGTGCCACGGAATGATCGGTGGTGAATCTGGCGAAATCCTTGAGAAGATAAATGGAGAGAGTATCCATCCCCTCCAGGGTGCTCAAGAGATTGAGAGGATCGGCAGTCCCATACAAACAGGCACCTCCAGGGGCACGAACCAGACCCTGGGTAACGGACCATTCAAACAGGGGCATTCCCAGTTCCATGCCGGTGGATCGAAGTAGAGAGAAAACCCGGTCTTCTTCCACGGTTTCCATGACAATGAGTGAATGGAACGAGAGAATCAGGGTTTTGATGTCGTGAATACTGGTTGAAAGACTCATTTCCTGAAAGCTCTTAAGCGCGAGAGAAGAGAATCCGCTCTTGTGTCGTCAAGAGCGGATTATGATCCGGGAATCGTGATGTCGATCTCGTTGACAGGCCCAAAAGTAGACAGTTCTTTCTCCCAGTCCTGGGCAGGGCCAACCGTCAGAATCTGCATCTGGTCGGGATGAAGGTGCTGTCTCGCCACCCTCAAGATATCGGCTTGACTCACCTTTTCGATACCTTCCTTGGTCTTTTCCAGAAAATCCAGGGGGTATCCGTAATAGGAATAGGTCATCAAACGATTGACAATCTCTCCTTTGGAATCGAAGTTGAATACGAAGGCATTCAGAAAGCTCTCCCGAGCCAGTTCGAGTTCCTCGGCCGTTACTTCCGCCTGGGTCATTTTTACCACTTCCGCCTTCATGGCCAGAATGGCTTGAACGGTCGTTTCTGCCCGGGTCTGGCAACCGACGTAAAACATTCCGGCATGGTCATAGTCGGCTGAAAAATAACCGAAAACAGAGTAGGCCAAACCTTGACGGGATCTCACTTCCTTGAAAAGCCGACTGGTGAAGCCACTTCCCAGGATGCGATTCATCAGGCTCAGGGCAAAGTAGTCGGGATCGTTTCGAAGCCCACCAATATGGCCCATGTATATGTGGGTCTGGTTGACATCCTCCTTGGGAATCACGTTGATCTGCTTGCGAAACTCGTAGTGGATCTCAGGTGCGGGTGCGGTTGACACCTCATGCCTTGGCCAATCCTGAAACACCTTCTCGAGCCTCTTGACCATCTGAGAGGTGTTGAAATCCCCCCAAACCGCCAGCATCGTATTATTCGGATAAAAATATTTCTGATGCAGGGCCACCAGGTCACGGCGATCTATGTTGTCAAGCGTGGCGTATTCCGCCTGCCGGGCATACACACTATCGGCTCCATAGATCAGCTTTCTGAATTCGCGACCGGCAATCCCATTGATTCGATCATTGCGTCGAGCGATGCCGGCGCGCCTCTGGAGCTTGGCCAACTCGATTTTGTCTTCTGGAAAGGCCGGAGACATCAGAATATCGGCAAGAATCGATAACCCCGTATCCAGATCCTTGCTCAACACCGACATGGAGGCACTTCCCGAGTCCAATCCAATTCGTGTCTCCACAGAGGCTGCGATGTTTTCAAGTGCCTCATCAATAGCATCGCCCGAGCGGCTTGTGGTTCCTCCGCTCCTCATCACGGTTCCGGTTATGGATGCCAGTCCTATCTTGTCGGCCGGCTCGTACATTGAACCCACCCGGATAAGAGCCGACAGGCTGATGAGAGGAAGCTCGTGGTCTTCCAGGAGAAACAACTTCATACCGTTGGGCAGCGTGACCTGGTCCACTTCGGGTACCTGAACGTCTCTCAATTCCGGGTACTTCAGATCCGAGTAATGCCCCTGAGCCATGGCGAAAGAAAAGGAAAACCAAAGCATTCCGTAAAGAGCGCATCCGGTTCGAACAATCAATTTTGACATCATGGGTTCTTCTCCCAACTTAACGGTCAGGTCTCTGGGTTTCGATGGCGGCCACCGTCCGGCCGGTGTTGATGAAGTATTTCCTGGCCACACGCTGAATGTCCTGAGGAGTGACTCGATTGAGTAACTCCAGCTGTTTGAAAAGATTACGCCAATCCCCCGTCACGACTTCGTAAAAGGTGAGCAGTCGGGCCAGCCCACGATTCGATGAAAGCGAGCGAATCAGACCCGCCTGGCTCCTCGTTTTGGCTCTCTCAAGCTCAACATCCGAGACCAGTTCAGTTTTCAGTCGTTCGATTTCAAGATCAATGGCCTCGATACACTCCTGGTTGGTGTGTCCTCTGGAAGGGGTGGCGGAAAACGTGAACAGACCCGGGTATTTACTGCCAGGAAAGCCGTGAAAACCGGAAGCGCGTGTGGCGATTTTCTTATCCACCACCAGACTTCGGTACAGCCGCGAGGTCCTACCGACCCCCAGAATATCGGAAATGGCATCGAAAACGACCTCATCCGGATCATGAATACTGGGCTTGTGGTAGCCAAACATGACCGAAGGTTGGGCAGGGGCCTTCATCACGATGGTTCGCTCGCCCAGCTGGGGTGGTTCTACCGTTTCCACCCGATCGGGCTTGGGACGCCCTGGAATCCGGCCAAAATAGGTCTGGGCCAGTGAGTGCACTTCGTCGACATAGACATCTCCCACCACGGCCATGGTCAGGTTGCTGGGCCCGTAGTATTTCTTGAAAAAATCCTCGGCTTCCTTCCGAGTCATGGTCTGGATATCGCTCATGTGGCCCACCACCGGCTCACCATAGGGGTGGGCCTTGTAGGCCAGCGCCAGATACTCCTCGAACAGACGCCCGCGGGGGGAGTTTTCCGTCCGTAACCGACGCTCCTCCATGACGACATTTTTTTCCTTGTAGAATTCGCGCAGAACGGGATTCAAGAATCGCTCCGATTCCAGATTCATCCATAGTTCCAGCTTATTGGAGGGCAAGCTCACCACGTAACGTGTAGCGTCCGGTGCCGTACTGGCATTGAGCCCCACACCTCCGGCCCGAATCAAAGCCTCCTCAAATTCATCATGGACCAGATAGGCGCCTGCCGACTCTTGGGCCTCCAGGTATCGTTTCTCCAGTTCGGTCAGCCGTTCGGGTCCGGCGCCCTGATTGCGTGCTCTCTTGAGATCGAGGAAGGCTTCGTCGACCACGGCCAGGGCCTCAACCTCCTTCTCATAATCTTTGCTCCCAACGGTTTCGGATCCTTTAAAAGCCATGTGCTCAAACACATGGGCCATCCCGGTGATGCCCTTGACCTCATCGACGGATCCCACGTCGGCGTAGGTCTGAAAATACACTACCGGAGCTTCATGTCGTTCCAGAACAATGAACTTCAAGCCATTGTCGAGAGTAAATTCGTGAACCTTTTGTTCGAAGTCGGTCAGGCTCTGGCCCAGGGTCAAGGTCGACCCGATCATGAGTATTGCCCAGCCCTTGACCGTGGATTTGACGAGAGTATTCATCCCTAGAGTTTACACCAGAGAGCGCCGCGGGACACTAGCACCCAGTCCCTTTGTATCAGATGTGACTTTTTGTATCGGCGGGGACTTCTGTGGTTAGATGGAGCGCATGCGGATTTTTCTGGTGATTGGAGCTCTACTAGGATTTCTAGGGGTGGCTGCCGGCGCCTTTGGAACTCACGGACTGAGAGACCGGATTTCACCCGATATGCTGGACATCTTCGAGACCGGAGTACGCTACCAGATGTACCATGCCCTGGCTCTGCTGGCTGTAGGCTGGCTTGCCGATCGATCTCCCTCCTTGCCTGTCCACCTGGCCGGCTGGCTCTTCATAGGAGGCATCGTCATCTTTTCTGGAACGCTTTACGTCCTGAGCCTGACCGGAATTCGAGGATGGGGAGCCGTCACGCCCGTGGGGGGGCTTGCCCTTTTGGCCGGTTGGGCCTGCCTGGCCTGGGCCGCCTGGTCTCTACCCCGCTAACCCTCTCTCCCTCGGCCACCCTGTCAGGTCTGGCAATGCTGGTGCCGGTCATCACTGTCCCCTTTTGAGCTCGAATCGTTATGGTCCGAATCCCAAAAGTGCCACGGTATAATCGGCTGACCCAAAACTATATAAGTAGTTTCAGGTATATCCGGCCTCGAGAGACGGTTAGAATTGCTGCGAAATGCATGCACCGTCTCGAGACATCTCGGTAGTGATCCCGGCTCTCAACGAAGCGAACCCCATCGCGTCGGCACTGAACAGCATCCAGATCTCCGATGGAATCGAGTGCATCGTGGTGGACGGGGGAAGTCGAGACAAAACTCCTGAAGTGGCCCAATCCTCGGGGGCCAGGATCCTCCACTCCCCGCCTGGAAGAGCCCGCCAAATGAATGCCGGCGCGAAGGCCGCCCGGGGAGAGTTCCTGGTGTTCCTCCATGCCGACACCCGCCTGCCTGCTCGTTTTGCAGATCATGTTCGCCGGATACTGGGGACAACAGGTGTGGCAGCGGGGGCCTTCCAGCTCAAAATTGACCATCCTGCACCTGGACTTCGAATCGTTGAAAGGGGGGCCAACTGGCGCTCCAAATACTTGAAGTCACCTTATGGAGACCAGGCTATCTTCCTGAGAAGACAGCTATTTAATAAGGTTGGAGGATTCCCGGAACTTCCCATCATGGAGGACTTTCAACTCATCCGCCGGGTGCGCCGCCAGGGCCGAATCGTGATCGCTCCGGCGGCCGTCTTGACCTCTCCCAGGCGCTGGCAACGGATGGGATCGTGGCGTGTCACGCTCATCAATCAAGTGGTGATCATGGGATTCTTGCTCGGGGTGGACCCAGGCCGTCTGGCACGTTGGTATGGGAGGGGGAGCGC
>JAZFRU010000171.1:0-3338 GCA_036445815.1 Acidobacteriota bacterium
TCGCACTTAAATCGATATTTTGGCTATTGTGAGCTGGAGTTGGTTTCTCGCGGGCATACCTTTGGCATAACCTCCTGAACTCTTCCGCATTTGTTCCTTGTTGGAATACCTATCTAAACATTCATGAAAGTATTCGAGGCCAAGGAGAGGCCATTCGTGAAATGCCTCCCCGTCTAGTCTACGGCTTAAGGTTCATCTGCCGCAGCAGGTCGGTGAAGCGAGGGTCGTCGCGGAGGGGGTCGAGAATCGGTTCGACTTGAAGCATGACCAGTTTCTGCGAGTGTTCTTCGTAGGCTTTCTGCAAGTACTCGAGTGCCTTCTCCTTCTCGTCGAGGCCGGCACAGACTAAGGCTTTGTCGTATGGTGAAACATACCTTTTCCTCGATAACTGCTCCAGCTCCGCAAGCACGTTGTTGGCTGCGTCTCTGTTGTTGGACAACGCATAGGCTACACCGAGGACAGCTTTCATCATTGGGCTGCCATCTGAGAGGTTGATTGCCTCCTCAAACGATGCGACGGCTTCCTCATGCATCCCCTGTTGTAAAAAGGCCATGCCTAGTCGATGGTGTCCTCCGGCGAAACTTGGATCTAGGGAAACTGTTCTCCGCCCTTGTTCTATCGCTCTGTCGTACTGGCGCGCAAAGTAAAACACCCATCCTGCAATCGAGTTAATGCCAGGTGATAACGGATCAAGCTCCAGAGCTTTTTGGATCAACGTGATCGCTTCCTCATATCTCTCAATAATCGCTAAGGCTATCGAGTAAAAGTTGTAAGTTGAAGCGTATTTCGGGTTCAAGTCGATGGCCCGCTTGAATCCCTTTTGGGCAGCCAGCAAGTCCCAATTCCACTTCATGGCCCATGCCAGCGACGCGTGGGCTTCGGCCAGCTTGTCATCGATCTCTACTGCCTTCCTGGCCGCTGTCATTGCTTTCGGAATGGATTCCTTTGGCGAAATTCCACCATACCAACCAAGCAGACAGTAAGAATCGGCCAACCCGGAGTAGGCCAGAGCATAATTTGGATCCCGATCAATCGCCTGCTGAAAGAACTCAATGCCCTTTTTCACCTCTTCTCCGGACCGCTTGTTCCAATAGTAGAGACCCTCCAGGTACAGGTTGTAAGCCTCAACATTCTCCGTATAGTGCTTGACAAGCGGTTGCTCTGAATCACCCGTCAACTTAACTCGGAGCACGTCAACAATGGCCTTGGCAATCTCATCCTGAATAGCAAACACATCTTCCATCTCTCGATCGTAGCGTTCGGACCATAAATAGTAACTGTCCTCCACGTTGATGAGCTGGGCTGTAATTCGGATCCTATTCCCTACCTTACGTATGCTTCCTCCCAGAACGGTGGCTACGTTGAGCTCCTTCCCGATTTCCGGGACACCTTTCTTACTGTCCTTGAAGTTAAAGGCTGAGGTCCGTGCCGTGACACGTAATCCTTTCACTTGGGTCAAGGCGCCGATTAATTCTTCGGCCAGGCCATCGCTAAAATAGTCGTTCTCCAGGTCCTGGCTCATATCCAAGAACGGTAGTACGGCAATGGAGGGGGTCCTCTTTCTTAACTCCAATTTGCCCGTGGCTACTACCGACTTTCCGGAATCGGTATCCCGCCTTAGCCGCTCCAGATCCACTTTCAATTCAGAAGAAGTCTGATAACGCAGTCGATGGTCTTTTTCTAAGGCTTTCTGAATGAATCGCTCCAGCTCATCGGGCAAGTCCGGGTTGAGACGTACCGGCCGGGTTGGCGTCTTGGTAAGGATTTCATTAAACGTCGCTCCCGATGTGGTCCCTTTGAAAGGCAGGCTTCTGGTGGCCATTTCATACAGAACCGCACCAAATGAGAACAAATCAGTGCGGGCATCCAGTTTCTCTCCCCGAACTTGCTCAGGGGACATGTAGGCAATTGTACCTACCGTAGTGCCGGGACTGGTTAATGACGATTCTCTGTGTTCAGCAGTAGGCAGCTTAGAAATTGCTTCACCCTGCATTTCTGGGGTCAGCTTTGCAAGACCAAAATCCAGTACCTTGGCATCCCCCCGCTGGGTGATGAATATGTTGCCGGGTTTGATGTCTCTGTGAACGATGCCTTTGGAGTGAGCTGCATCCAGCGCATCGGCAATCTGAATTCCCAGATCGAGGATTTCATCCATTTGCATCGAGGGGCCCTGGATGCGGTGCTTCAGGGTTTGGCCTTCCAGAAACTCCATCACGATAAAAGGCTGACCTTCGTGGTCACCGATGTCGTGTATCACGCAGATATGAGGATGGTTCAGTGACGATGCTGCTCTGGCTTCTCTCTGGAACCGCTCCAGGGCCTGTTTGTTCTCGGCGTATTTCTCAGGCAAGAATTTCAGGGCCACGTTGCGACCCAGGCGGGTGTCCTCGGCCTTGTAGACGATACCCATCCCACCGCCACCGAGCTTCTCTGTGATTTTGTAGTGAGAGATGGTTTGGTCAATCATCTTAATTGTCGGTAGGGGCTAGTCGCTTCAGTTCTTCGAACCAGTTGAGAACGACGTTGATTTGGGCTGTTTCCTCTTCGCTCTGGATAATCAAGAAGCGCTGGCCGTCCGGGGTAACGTCATAGTACGGAAATCCGGGCGTGATCGAGCTACTCACATAAGGTCCCTCGAACAATACTCTGGGCCTGCCTGCCCTGAAGCCTGGTTCCGTTTCAATTGAGACAACCATCGTTTTTCCTTCAGCACGGTAGAAAAGCTCAGTGCCGTCGGCAGACCAAATGGGTTCTCCTCCTCCCTCCTCTCCCGAAACCAGCTGTGTCACACCGGACCCAGGGAAGGGACGAACAAAGATTTGGGTTCTACTCATGTCTCCGGATACATAAGCCATCCATCGTCCATCGGGTGAGAAGGCAGAGCAGCAGTCATAGTCGGGTGTAGCCACAAGGATTTGCGGCTCACTGTCGCTATCCGTGGAAATACTCCAGATGTCATAACTGCTCTCAGGGCGAGCTTCGAAATAGGTAAACACACTCCCGTCTGGTGACCACCCAGTGGGAACCTGTAGGAATGGGCTACTGAGGAGAAGTTCCTCCGGACCACTCCGGTCCGCTAACTGTCGGTAAATGCGACGCTCACCCTCCCTGGTAGACTGGAAGGCGATCCACTCTCCGTCTGGTGACCAAACGGGTGCGCAGTCCCTCGTCTCTCCTTCAAAGGTCATACGTCTGAAAAAATCATCTTCGGTATCGTAAATCCAAACGCTATCGGGCATTCCCCCTTCGTAAACGCAGAAAGCAATGCGGCTTCCATCAGGTGAGATGCGAGGAGTCGCATAGGTTCGTCTCTCCTCAGTCAGAAGACTTTCAGAACC
>JAZFRU010000172.1:0-4378 GCA_036445815.1 Acidobacteriota bacterium
GGGAGTCGTTCAACGTTGCCGCGAACGAGCGGGTGATATTCAATCAGCCAGGCTCAACGTCGGTCGCGCTGAATCGAATTTTCGATCAAAACGGCAGAAGAGGGAGGGCGTCATACGCCGTTCTTCAAGGGATACCGGCCGCAGTTTTATTTTCGGACCACGGATGTAACGGGTTCGGTGACGCTGCCGGAGGGAGTCGAGATGGTGATGCCGGGAGATAACATCTCGGTAGAGGTGGAATTGATTCAACCGATTGCGATGGAGAAGGGCTTGCGCTTCCCCATTCGTGAGGGAGGCCACACGGTCGGGGCAGGGGCCATTTCCGAGATCGTGGAATAGATAAATCAAGAGTGGAGCGCGTCGATGTGCTCCTCTGGATGTTTCGAAGAATGTATGGAACCAAGAGTTTGGGGCAGCGCTAGACGATGAAGGAAAACATCACGCTTCAGTGTGGGGAGTGTAAGCGAAAGAATTACACCTCGACCAAGAATAAAAGGACGGTGACGGAACGTCTGGAGTTGAATAAGTACTGTAAGTGGTGTCGTCGCCACACTCCGCATAAAGAGACGAAGTAGGATTTCGTTTCATTTTTACAGGTTTCAAGTTTCACGCGGAACCTGGTCAGGATATGAGATGTTCTCAGGGGCCAGGAACTGGAAACACGAAGCATGAAGCTTAAAGGGTTCAGGCCAGTAGCTCCAATTGGCAGAGCGCCGGTCTCCAAAACCGGATGTTGTGGGTTCGAATCCCTCCTGGCCTGCCAGTCGATGGGTTGATTGAAGGATTATGTTAGAGAAAGTTAAAGATGCTCCGCGGAACCTGGCCACCTTCTATGGTGAAGTCAAATCGGAGCTGAAAAAGGTAACCTGGCCCAGTAAGAGAGAGGTCTATGCGACAACGTTCATCGTCATCGTGACCGTTTTCTTTTTCGGGATCTATTTGTTCGTCATTGACTTGATCCTGCAGAACGGGGTCCAGCAGATTTTCGGGTTGTTTCAGTAATCTCGGACGAGGTAAAGACTCATGAGCGCGGCTGAGAAAGAACAGACGGATCAGGAAGAGGAGATGGATCAGAAAGTGGAAAAGAAGTGGTACATCATCCACACCTACTCCGGTTTTGAGAGGAAGGTGGCGGAGAGTTTGATGAGCCGCGTTCAGGTCCATACGCTGCAGGATGAAATCGGGCAAATTCTCATTCCTACCGAGGATGTGGTTGAGATGAAAGGCGGAAAGAAAGTGGTCACTTCCAAGCTTTTCTTTCCCGGATACATCCTGGTGGAAATGGCGATGACCGACGAGACCTGGCATCTGGTCCGCAATACCCCAAAAGTCACCGGATTCGTCAGTCAGGGAAGCAAGCCGACCCCACTCACCCAGGATGAGGTTGATCAGGTGGTTCACCGGGTGTCGTCGGCCGACGAGAAGCCCAAACCCAAGTTCATGTTCGAAAAGACCGAGACGGTGAAGATTATCGACGGCCCATTTTCCAACTTCACGGGTCTGGTCGAGGAAGTGAATGTAGAGCGAAGCACGGTCAAGGTGATGGTCACCATTTTTGGACGGCCGACACCGGTTGAGCTCGAATTCATTCAAGTAGAGAAAATATGAGGGAGTCATGGCCAAGAAAGTACTGAGTCTCATCAAGTTGCAAATTCCGGCGGGCAAGGCCACTCCGGCTCCCCCTGTCGGCCCGGCTCTGGGTCAGCATGGTGTCGGCATCATGGATTTCTGTAAGGCCTTCAACGAAAAGACCCAGGGACAGGAAGGTCTGATCATTCCCGTCGTGATTACCGTTTATCAGGACCGGAGTTTTTCCTTTATCACCAAGACTCCTCCAGCGGCCATCCTCTTGAAGCGAGCCGCAGGCATTGCCAAGGGTTCTGCCGAGCCCAACAAGGAGAAGGTGGCGCAGGTCACCATGAAGCAGGTTGAGGAAATCGCCAAGACCAAGATGCCGGATCTCAATGCCAACGACCTTGCGGCGGCAGCACAAATCATCATGGGAACCGCTCGCAGCATGGGAGTCGAAGTCAAAGACTGAGGAAAAAGGATGTCAGGAAAAAAGTATCGGGCGGCCAAGGAAAAGTTGGAGCAGAGGGACTACTCGCTTGAGGAGGCCATTCAGGCGATTGGTGAACTCAAGTTTGCTCAGTTCGACGAGACCGCTGAGCTGGCGTTTCGCCTGGGGGTGGATCCCCGCCATGCCGATCAGATGGTGAGAGGGACCGTGGTGCTTCCCAATGGCCTGGGCAAGGAGGTTCGCGTCTGTGTGATCGCTTCCGGAGAGAAGGTCAAGGAAGCCGAAACGGCGGGTGCCGACCATACCGGGGGAGACGACCTGTTGGAGAAGATTCAGGGGGGCTGGATGGATTTTGATGCCGTCGTGGCGACCCCGGATATGATGAAGGGCGTGGGGAAGCTGGGGCGTGTGCTGGGTCCGAGAGGTCTCATGCCCAATCCCAAGGCCGGGACGGTGACCTTCGATGTGGGAAAAGCGGTGGCCGACATCAAGGCGGGAAAAGTTGAATTTCGGGTGGACAAAAACGGCGTCATTCATGCTCCCTTTGGTAAGCTTTCCTTTTCGGGAGACCAGCTGGTGGAAAATGCTCAAAGTCTCATCGATGCGGTCATCCGGGCCAAGCCCGCCTCCGCCAAGGGGCGATACATCCGCGGGATTTTTGTCTCCTCCACCATGGGACCTGGAATTAGGCTGAATGTGGCTCAAGTAGAAGCGAAGAGATAGAGGCGTTATGAATCGGGCAGAAAAACAAGAAGTCATCAAGGAATTAAACGAGACATTCAAGGGAAACAACAGCGTCATGTTGGTCAACTTCACGGGGTTGAACGTGGCGGACGCGACCCATCTGAGGGGCAAGATTTCCGAGGCGGACTGCGGCTACCGGGTGGTCAAGAACAGATTGGCGTTGAGAGCCATTGAGGACACCTCACTGGGGGAGCTCAAGGAGCACTTTCAAGGTCCCACCGCCATTGCCTACACGGCCGGTGATCCCGTGGCGCTGGCCAAGGTCCTGAAGTCATTCATCGAGGACCATCCAGACATGAGTTTCAAGGCCGGAGTCGTGGAAGGCCAGGCCGTTTCGGCCGTTGAAATGGACAATCTGGCCGAGATGCCTTCCCGTCCCCAGTTGTTGACCAAGTTGTTGTACTTGTTAAACGCTCCGTTGACCCGATTGGCCACGGCTCTGCAGTCGCCCCTGAGAGATCTGGCCACGGTGTTGAAGCAGCTTGAGGAAAAAAAGGAAAAGGAGCAGCCAGCGGAAGCAGCGCCGCCGGTGACGGAAGAAGCGGTGCCGAAGGCCTCCGAAGAAGAGGCCAAACCGGAGGCCTCCGAGGAACCGGAGTCCGCAGAGCCCCCGGAGGGAGAAAGCCAGGCAGAGGCTTCGGAGGAAAAGGCCAAACAGGAGACCTCTGAGGAACCGGAGTCCGCAGAGGCCCCGGTAGAAGAAGCAGCTCCAGAACCGGAGACTCCCGAAGCAGCCGCCGCCGAGCCGGAGGCCGCAGAGGAAGGAACTACAGAGGAAGAGGCAGTAGAACAACAGGCCACAGACCAGGAGACCACAGAATAATCCGCGGGTCAGGGGGCAGAGTGGTCAGGAATTTTGAGTTTGTTTTAGGAGGATAGAAAAGCGATGGCGACAATTAACAAAGAAGATGTGATGGGCTGGATCGAGGAGGCTTCGATTCTGGACATTAATCAGTTGGTGGGCGATCTGGAAGAGAAGTTCGGAATCTCGGCAGCCGCGCCGGTTGCGATGTCTGGCGCTGCGGTGGCCGGGGCTCCGGCAGAAGCTGCTGCTGAGGAAAAGACGGCCTTTAACTGTGTCTTGACGGCGATTGGCGACAAGAAGATCAACGTCATCAAGGCAGTCAGAGAAGTGACCAGCCTGGGTCTCAAAGAAGCCAAGGACTTGGTGGAAGCCGCGCCTAAAGCCATAAAAGAGGGCGTGAGCAAGGAAGAGGCCGAGGAGATCAAGGGCAAGTTCGAAGCCGCAGGGGCCTCTGTCGAAATTCAGTAGGGGCAGGTTGCGGCAGTTGGGCTGGGTTCTCGGGTCAGAAATGCCGTACTTTTTGAGGGCGAGAGCCCTTTTGCGGTCGATGGATCCAGTCTTGTTAATGCAGTGGGCGTGTGGTAAAGTGCAGGCTTGTCAGTCAGGGAGTTCGATTTTCTGGGGCGACACCTTAGGGCGAGGTGTCCCTTTTTTACTTTTTTAAGCGAGTTTCTCATTAATAAATAGGTTGAAAGAGCGGTTGGGAGTCTTTTCTGCTCTCGTATTTCCCGTGTATTCCTCTGTATCCCTAAATGCTTAAAAGGGGTTCGTTTACCATTTCGTTAGCCCGAATTATGCATGGATTCTTG